>SEDG01000158.1 GCA_004295885.1 Pedobacter sp.
GCAATAACAACTGTTAGCACTATCGCTACCATTCTCTGTTTTACCCAAGTCCTTGTTTCAACAACTAACGACGATTTATTAAAGGCAACCATCAACTTATGAACGCCATTAGTTGCAAAAAATAACGATAATAAAAAACCTACAGAAAGTAAGCTTCCGTTTTGAATATTTACAATTTCAGTAATTGTTGTTTCAAAAGCTAAATAAGCATTGTTAGGCAATACCAAAGCCAATAAATCCATCAAAGTATCCTGAAAACCGATACTTTTTGGTATATAAGGAATTAAGGTGAAAAGAAAAATGATAGCAGGAAAAATAGCCAACATAAAGTTATAGGATAAAGATGAAGCTTTGTTTACTAGCGCTTCTTTACCTATCTCTTTAAAAAAGAAAGTCGCAACGGTATAAAGTGGTAGAGGGCTAAAACCAGGCAATACACAAACTTTGGTCCATTCGATAAATAACGAGTAGATTTTAAGTTTCAGTAACTGTTTGTGTACCCAATTCATCTTTATATAAAGTATTGCCTAACGTTATCCATAAAATTTGCAGGCGGCTGGCAAGGCCTTCTCGTTACCTTGTTTACAAATACTAGAACAGTTTTACCAGTATTAATTAACTCATGTGCCTCATTATAAATTTCGTAGTCTACTGTTAATTTAATGGATGGTTTGTCTTTAACTATAGATTTGATGGTTAACGTTTGATTATACAATGCAGGTTTTAAAAATTTAGATTGCATCTCTAAAATCGGCAGCATTACTCCTTCTGCTTCCATCGTTTCGTAAGTCATACCCGAACAGGCTTCAAAACATTCTGTCCTTGCCACTTCGTAATATTGGGCATAATTACTGTGATGTACAACACCCATTTGGTCGGTTTCTACATAGCGAACCTTAACCTTGCTTTCAAATACAAACATTATTTATAGATATTACGTTTGTTCATTGCTGCCCTATATTTATTTGCATTAATTTCATGCTGTTCTCTTGTCTCCGCAAAGGCATGATAACCAGAAAAATCTTCCTTCGCACACATATAGATATAGTTGTTCTTTTCTCTGTTGAGAACAGCGTCAATTGCATTAATACTTGGCATCATGATTGGTCCAGGAGGCAGGCCAGCATATCTGTAGGTATTGAATTTAGAATCTAAGGCTAAATGAGAATTTAGCACGCGTTTAATAGTAAAATCATCGTTAGCAAAAATCACTGTTGGGTCTGCCTGTAGTAAGATACCTTTATTTAAACGATTTAAGTATAAACCAGCTATGGTTGGCATTTCTTTGTCGTAAAGTGCTTCAGCATCTACAATAGAAGCCAAAATTGAAACTTGAATAGGGCTAAGGTTTAAAGCTTTCGCCTTGTTTTTACGTTCTTCAGTCCAGAACTTATTATACTGCTTTACCATTTTCTCAAAAAACTCAGTCGGACTCACATTCCAGTACAATTCGTACGTATTAGGAATAAATAGCGTGTAAACATTCTCGGTTGTGAAGCCGTATTTCTCTACCAATGCTGCCGAATCCAACACTTTAATGAAAGACAAAGAATCAGCTTCCATGTTTTTAGCTAAGTAGGCGGCAAAGTTTTCCTTTTTTCTAATATTTTGAAACTTCAGTTTTACTGCATCCTGATTACCTGCCTTTAACTTATTAATTAAGGTACGGTTGTTCATTCCTTCCTTAACAGCATAACGACCAGGTTTTAGATTTTTAGCTAAATTCATCTTTTCAGCTGCTTGTTTAAAAGCATCCGGATTTTTTAAAACGCCTTTTTCCAATAAATTGTGCAAAAAACCATCATAATCCATACCTGTTTTAACGTAGATGTGTTTCTGGTTTCCTGTAATGTTTCCTGCTAAATATGTTTTATAAATATTTAAGCCAAAATACCCGCCTATAGCTAAGATGACTAGGATAATTGCCAATATAATTTTTGTGCTTTTTTTCACTTTTTTATCGTGTTCTAAAATCATTTTTAATACTAATTTTTTGGTTTGTTGGAAAGAGTGATGTTTACTGGTGTCCCTAATTTAACTTTTACCAAAGTGTCTGCAACTAATGGGAATTGAGTAACCACAACTGCTGTGGCAGAATCTGTTACTGGACCTTCCCAAGTGATTGTTCCCAGTGCTAATACAGAACCTCTAAGAGACATTTTAGCTTCATCAATTGTTAACCCTGTTAAATCTGGTAATTCAACATCTTCTGGGCCACGACCATCGCCTAGTGTTAGGTTAATTCTTGAACCTGTTGGTAAAACTTCGCCAGTTCTAATTAATTGTCCGCCAAAATAGGCTTCAAGTACAACATCTCTAGCAACATCAGGTTTGTAAGTCGTATCTCCTAATTTTAATCTATAACTCTCTAAAATAGCTTGTGCTTCCCTTAAAGATTTATTCTCAATATCTGGGAATTTTACATTTGGAGCTTGGGCGGTATTTATGGTCAAGTAGATTGTTCGGTTACCCTTAACGAATGTATTAGCATCGGGGTCTTGGTCGGTTACAATGCCTGGAGGTTTATCCATTACGTAAACAGAGTCTATTTCGTAACGTAAACCTAAATCTTCTAACTTACTTACAGCTTGTGCCAATGGCAAGCCTTTTAATTCTGGTACATTTAAACCTTCGCCGTGTTTGGTGTAATATCTTAAACTGAAAAAGGCAATTAATAAAATACCTATAACGGTACCAATTGCCGCAATGAGATTATTTCTAAAAGACTTTGTTTTAAGGTAGGCAATAAAGTTGCTCATTTATTTTTCTCGTAATAGATGTATAAGGTTCAAATTTAGTTTAAAAAAATATTTTATCTCAATTAAAATCAAATCTGCATCAAACTAATTTATATTTTTGGATGTATATTTTTAATCACATGAAGAAAACTATTGCATTATTAACTGGCGGAACTACTGGAGAATGGGTTGTATCTGTTAAAAGCGCCGCAACCATTGCCCAAAATCTCGATTCGGCTAAATTTGAAGTTTATAAAATAATGCTAAACGAAAGTGGTTGGTTTTATGAACCAGCAGATTCGGTAAAAGTTGCTATTGATAAAAACGACTTTTCGCTAACCATTGCTGGTCGTAAAATTAAATTTGATGGTGTTTTTATTGCCATTCATGGTTCGCCGGGTGAAGATGGAAAACTGCAAGGTTACTTTGATATGATTGGCTTACCTTACACTACTTGCAATGCGTTAACATCTGCAATTACAATGAATAAAGGTTATACAAAAGCCATTGTGAATGGAATAAAAAACCTTAACGTGGCTAAATCTGTCCAGATTTTTAGAAACACAAGTTTCGATATCACTAATATTAAGGCTGAATTAAAATTGCCCTATTTTGTTAAACCAAATAGTGGCGGTAGCAGTATCGGAATGACAAAAGTTAAGCATGCTGATGATTTAGAGCCTGCTTTGGAAAAAGCTTTTAAGGAAGACGACCAAATTTTAATTGAAGAATTTGTAGAAGGCAGAGAGTTTTCTGTTGGTGTCTTTAAAGCCAAAGCCGAAATAAAGGTTTTACCTGCTACTGAAGTTATTCCATCAAATGAGTTTTTTGATTTTGAAGCGAAATATACCCCTGGCGCATCCGAAGAAATTACACCTGGAAGGATGACAGATGAAGAGAAAAATAGGGTAGAAGAAGTAGTTAAAGCAGTTTATGAAAAATTGAATTGTAACGGTGTAGTGCGTATAGATTACTTTTTAGAACACGAAACTGGTAAATTCTACTTTATAGAAATCAATACCATTCCTGGGCAAACCATCACAAGCTTTATTCCTCAACAAGTTGCGGCTTATGGAATGGAGTTGAAAGATTTTTACACGCAAATTGTAGAAGAGTCTATTTAGAAAAGGAGTCTGAAAGTTAGAAAGTCCGAAAGTTTGTTAAGCTTCGGACTTTCCGACTTTAGGTAACTAAACCACTTTATGTTTCCATTTACCTTTTTTAAATAAGATAAAGGCAGCCAATGTAATTCCGACTTCGGCAGTTGGCACGGCGATAAATACGCCTGTTGGACCTAAATCTAAATACTTCGCTAAAAAATAAGCGAATGGAATCTGGAAAAGCCAAAAGGCAATTACGTTTATTCTCGTAGGCGTCCATGTATCACCAGCGCCATTAAAAGCGCTTATTAAAACCATTCCAACTCCATAAAGTACAAAGCCATAACTTAATGTTCGTAAGGCTTCAACTGCCACTTTTTTAATCGCCTCATCATTGGTAAAAAATGAGGCAAAAATTGGTCCGCAGGTTAAAAATAATACCGTAACTGTTGCCATGAAAATGGTGGTGTATTTCATTGTCGTAAAAACCGATTGCTCTGCTCTATCCATATGACCCGCACCCATATTTTGCCCAACTAGCGTGGCTGCAGCATTGCTTAAGCCCCAGGCAGGTAACATGAAAAACATCATTAAACGTAAAGCAGTTTGATAACCAGCAGAAGCATTATCACCACCAGTTGTGGCAACCAATTGCGCTAAAAATATCCAACTACATGATGCAATTACAAATTGTAAAATACCTGGAGCAGCAATTTTAATAATGGCTTTCATTTGCTCCCAATGAGGTTTAAAATAAGCTAACTTAATTTTAAGCGTACTGTTTCCTCGTACTAAATGAAAAATCTGATAACTTACTCCAAGTCCACGGCCTAAAGCCGTAGCCATTGCAGCTCCGGTTAAACCGAAAGCAGGGATTGGACCCAAACCTCTAATAAATAAAGGACAAAGAATACAGTTTGCAATATTGGCAATTAATAAACTTTGCATGGCGATAGATGCATTGCCAGCTCCTCTAAATATACCATTGATTAAGAATAGAAGCATAATTACTGTACTACTTCCCATCATGATTTGAACAAAAGTTGTTCCTTGTGTTGCTGTTTCTTCAGATGCGCCCATAATCAACAAAATATTCTTTGCGAACATTACGCCCATAACGCTGATGATGACATTGATAATCATTGCCAAAACAATGGTCTGCATACCAGCTTTTGCAGCGGCTTCTGGGTTCTTCTCGCCAATTCTACGAGCCACAACGGCAGTTGCCGCCATACTCATGCCAATCGCAAGAGAATAAATAATGGTAAGTACAGATTCTGTTAAGCCTACAGTTTGCATAGCGTGACCGCTGTTTGGTAGGTGACCAACAAAATACAAATCGACCAATGCAAAAATTGATTCGAAAATCATTTCTAGCATCATCGGGATAGCTAATAGTACGATTGCTTTTCTAATACTGATAGCTGTATAATCAGTTTCTTTGCCAATAATAGCTTGCCATAAAACTGAAAAAAAATTAGAAAGACCACCCTTGGTCTTAGACGATTGTAACATTTGAAAAATATAAGATATAAACCATAAGATGCTTATTGTTTTAAGCATCAATTATTTGATAAAAGACTGTGGATTTAGCTGTTAACAGCCAAATTTTTCCCTCGATACTATCATGGTTCAATAGAGTTTGATGTTGCAAAAATATAAAATATATTTAAAGAGCAAAATTTAACTTGATTATCAGTTTGTTAAAGAAATGCTGTAACAAGGATTGTTAATTTTTATCATAACACAAAACTAAAACCAATTGAATTTAACATTAACTGATATATCCAAAAGGTATGGTAGCCATATTGTTTTAGAGTTTGATGAATGGAAAATTGATTCTGGAATTTATTGGCTAAAAGGCGGCAATGGAACAGGTAAAACTACACTGTTCAGGATTATCTCTGGTCAAACTCCTTTTGATGGGACTGTTTTGCTAAATGATATAGACTTGAAAAAGCAAGTCAATAATTTTCGTTCAAAGATTAGTTATGCAGAAGCGGAGCCACAATATCCATTATTTATTACAGGAAAAGAGTTACTCAATTTTTATAAGGAGGTAAGAAAAGTCAATCAAACTGAAATCGATTTGTTAACTGATTTATTTGAAATGACAGCTTTTTTAAATCAGAAAATTGGAGGTTATTCTAGCGGAATGTTAAAGAAGCTTTCATTAATCTGTGCATTAGCTTTTTAGTATCGTCTCATCAAGAAATTGATGCAGCTAAAGTTACAGTTGATGGTATATTTATTATCGAGAATAAAAAAGTAGTTAAATGTTAAAGCTATTAATTAGAACAATTGGCGCAACTTTTTACCAACAACACGTAGGGTTATTTTTAGTTGCTTTCTATTTGTTATTTGGTATGATACAAGGTTATGACTTGATTCTATTTCATAAAGCTTTGTTGCTTTCCATTTGCTCATCACCATTAAATCTTTTAATTCTATTTGGTATTTGGATTTTATATGCAGTTAAATCCTTGCTTTTTGTAAAACAAAAGCTTTCTCAAGAAGATTATAGCTTTGCTAAGGAAATAACGTCTATTTCTAAAAAGAGACAGGTTGTTCTATGGATTAAGGTTTATTCATTTCTTCTTGTTCCTGTGTTGTGCTATGCAGGTTTAGTTGTAATTACTTCAATTTTTAATCAATATTACTTTAGCTTTTTTACTTCAATTTTGATGTTATGTTTAATAATGATGTCGTTAGCCACTTATACCTATCGCTTTAGTAATTTCAATTTTATTGTTTCAAAACCCTGGCTAAATTTTCCTCAACTAAAAATTAATAAACCCTTTTGGTCTTGGCCAATTTGGTATTTGTTGAGTGAGCAACGAGTGATGCTGTTGATTTGTAAAATTGTTTCTTTCTTGTTTTTTAAGGCAATTTTATTGGTTTTTGCAGATATACCAAATGACATTAGGGTTTATTTAACTGCTTTGTTGGCTGTGGTTTTAAGTCACGCAGTGCTCATTTTAAACCTCACAAAGTTTGATGCTTTTTATAACGCCTTTGCTAACAACTTACCAGTCCATGCGATTAGAAGATTGATATATTGGGTTTTAGTGTTTGGTTTGTTGTTAACCCCAGAGTTGATCTTGCTTGTATTTTCTACTGGAATTACTCCATTGCAATTTGTTAATTGCGTTTTGTTTTGCTTAGGATCGATGTTGATTCTGCAAACTTTGGTCTATTTATTAAAGGCAAACACAGATAAGTATTTACAATATCTTTTGTTCTTTTTCTTTGTAAGTATGTTTGCTATCCTAGGAGGATATTATTTGCCGTTTAGTATAGCAAACATTATTATTTCTACAGCAATTTTTTTGTGGAACTACAATAGGTTAGACTTAAAAGAAATAGCTTAAATACTGTAAGCTTTAATCATTTCTTCAGTAACTTTGCAAGAACGTTGAGTTTTCAAATCTATCATCACATATTCAAAAATCCCGTCCGATGATACTTTTCCTGTAGCTTGATTGATAATTTCGAATTGAACATTGCTTCCTTTTTCGTTCATTTCTAAGATACCTGTTCTCACCAACATTTTATCGCCTAGCTTTAACGGGCGTTTAAAGTTGATGATAACTTTTGCTACAACCCAACCAAAACCTTGTTCAGTAAAACTTTGCCAACTCATTCCGTAAAACTTTTCCATTTGCTCATAACGGGCAGCTAACACATAATCTAAGTATTTGCTGTTATGCACATGGTTAAACATATCTATATCGTCTGGACGAACATTTAACTCGGTTTCGAAAATACTGAATTGATTTTTTTCCATCAAGGCAAAAGTAAGGCTTTATGGTTATTAGTTTTATTATTCAAGCTAATTTTTGTATTTTTGATACAAATGGGCAGTTTAAAACTATATGATACCAATATTTCTAGAGCTAGCATTGTTGCTGAGCGAGATTCTATGTCTTTTGATAAGGAAAGTCCAGAAATGTTGTTGCTTTTACAAACTTTCGAAAAGCATCATGTAAATTATTTAATTGTCGGTGGCTTTGCAGTTAATCGTTATGGCTATAACCGTACAACTGGCGATTTAGATATTTATTTGAAAGACACAATAGAAAACCGTAAAAATTTAATTGAAGCCATTGATGAAATAGGCTATGGTAGATATGATATGCTTATTGATGTTCCTATTATTGCCGGCTATTGTGAGGTAATGATGGATGATGGAATGTATGCTGATTTAATGACTGATATTCCAGGGCTTGATAAAGAAAATTACGATGAATATTTAGCAATGGCAACAGTAGATAAAATAAATGATTTCAATGTGTATTTCTTGCATTACAATCATTTAATTGAGAATAAGAAGGCTACCAATAGGGTAAAAGACCAATTGGA
>SEDG01000005.1 GCA_004295885.1 Pedobacter sp.
TAATTCAGCCGATGCTAAAAAGTCGACTATTTGCCCTTGTTCAGCTTGTTGTGAAGCATCACGTTTAATTTGAATTCCGTTTAACTTGTAAACTATCTGTACAAAACCTGAACAATCAATTCCAAATAGCGTTCTTCCACCCCAGAGATAAGGCGTGTTCTCAAAAAACTTAGCAACTGCCTCAACTTGTGTTTTAAATTTAGCCTTGTCTGCAATTATTGGTTTAGATTTCACTTCAAATCTTTCGTCACCCAGATAACAAAACCCATCTTCGAAATTTGGCAACGTGCTCCCTGGACTCAAATAATATTTAGTTCCATTACTGGCTATCAGAGTGTTGTCTAACTGTGTTGGTGTTAATGCCGAATATGCCTTATCGTCGTGATACTGCAAATCAGAAATTTTTTGGAGCTGTTTATAATCCATCCAGCCCTCGTAATTATCATGTTGAGTTTTAATTAAACACCACTTTTCGGTCTTTTCTAATACTTCCACCCTGTCACCAAACAAAAGTTGAGAAACGATTTCACTTCTATCAGATGGTTCTTTTCTAATCGGTGCAACTGCAAGTCTACAAACGTGGTAGTTATCCATATATAAAATGTATATCCAAAAATAGTGATTAACATCACAACATAAACATTTACGTATTTAATTTGTTAATTTTATTAAGATAAACCTAAACGCTTGTATCATGGAATTTAAAAAAATATTAATTGCAGTGGATAACAGTATTTGTTCTGAGAAAGCAGCAAAATCTGGCTATGAAATGGCGGCTAAATTTGGTGCTGAAGTTGCACTATTAAATATCATTGAGCCTGCCCCAGCTACAGTGAACCCAGATTTTACTTTAGCTCCAGTGTTTATGGAAATGTATGACAATAGTGAGGAAAATAGTCATACATTATTGCAGGAGATATCAAATAAGTATGGAAACGGGATTCCTACAACTTATTTAACAAGCTTAGATACAGCGACTCACGGTATTATTCAACAAGCTGAGGAGTGGGCTGCTGAATTAATTGTAATTGGAACTCATGGCCGTGGTGGCTTATATCACTTTTTAATGGGAAGTGTTGCAGAACACGTGGCCAGAAAATCTGCCTGCCCGGTTTTAATTGTACCGAATAAAGACTAGTTGGGAAACAGTAGTATTGAGTCACTAGTCTAAACCGAATCCTAGAAAAACAAAAAAAGAGATGTAACTACATCTCTTTTTTTGTTAAAAATATTTTAATTATGCTTTTTACTCAAGCCTATTGACTAAAGGCTCAGGTCTAATTTTCCTGATGTAACCAAGCTTTTTTAGCCAATAACTCTTCTTCTGTTTCGCGAACATCTTCATCATCCACACAACAATCCACTGGGCAAACCGCAGCACATTGTGGCTCATCATGAAAACCTTTACATTCTGTACATTTATCAGAAACGATGTAATAAACTTCATCAGAAACTGCTTCTTGTGAAGCTCCTGCATCCATTTGTTCTCCGCCAAAATCAATGATACCATCTAAGTTTGTACCATCAGAAAATCTCCAGGCTGTACCTGCGTCATATATTGCATTATTTGGGCATTCTGGCTCACATGCTCCACAATTAATACATTCGTCTGTTATTTTAATCGCCATGTCTTCGTGTATATCTATTGCTAAGTTTAACTTTGCATTGCAAATATAACAATAATCGATTTATAATAGTTCTAAATATGTCATCACTTACCAAAGGAAATTTAATTATTGCATTACAAAAACTAAGTGAGTTCATGGCGAATCCCAGCGATGAGTTTAAATATGTGATGGAATCTGCAAGTCATCACAACGCTTGGTTTACATTCGATGAAGTTCAAAAAGCAATGAATTCCTTGAGTAATATGTTAAATAGTGACGATTTAGATATATGGTTTGGAGGCATCCAACTTAATGAGGTACCAAAAAAAGTTGGATTAATTTTAGCTGGCAATATTCCTTTGGTTGGTTTTCATGATGTACTTTGCGTTCTAGCTACGGGGAATATTGCATTAATTAAGATGTCATCAGCTGACGATAAGTTGTTGCCTGCTCTTTTAAAACAGTTAATCGCTTTTGAACCAGCATTAACAAATCGTATCGAATATGTAGAACGATTGAAAGATTTTGATGCAATCATTGCCACGGGCAGCAATAATACCTCACGATATTTTGATTATTATTTTTCAAAAGTGCCAAACATTATCCGCAAAAACAGAAATAGCGTAGCTGTTTTAAGCGGCGATGAAACTGAAACAGAACTTGAAAGTTTAGGACATGATATATTTGATTATTTTGGTTTAGGGTGTAGAAACGTTTCTAAAATTTATGTTCCAGCTAAATATAATTTGAGGAATTTTTTCGAGCCAATAGAAAAATACCAACCAATCATTAATCATTTTAAATACAATAACAATTACGATTACAATAAATCTATTTATTTGGTTAATGGGGTGAAACACTTCGATAATGGCTTTTTGTTAGTTAAGGAAGATGACAATTTTGTATCGCCTTTGGCTGTCCTTTTTTATGAAGAATATACATCCATCAACAATGTTGAAGAAAAATTGAATCAGCAAGATGAGCAAATCCAATGTGTGGTTTCTAAATTAACACTCAACATTAACAAAGAAATAATTGGTTTTGGTGATAGTCAAAATCCTAAACTTTGGGACTATGCAGATAATGTAAACACCGTAGAATTTTTGAATAGGCTCTGGATTTCAACAACAGTTGGATAATCGGCGAAGAGCAAACAACCACAACATTAACACAACATCGCTATTTTAGCAACCTTAGCTCATAAAAAATTCCTACTTTGTTAAAAATTTACCAAATAGCTAATTGAAAAAAACTTTAAGCAGTTGTCTCCTTGCGCTCATTTTAATTTTTTCTATTTCCGAAATTGATGCTCAAGTATGTACTGGAACATTAGGAGACCCTGTGATTAATATAGATTTTGGCAGAGGGTCTAGCAATATAGGCCCTCCAATTGCAGAAACAAATTATTTCTATGTCGCCGGTAATCCAAATGATGGGCAGTATACGGTTGTACAAAGCAGTGCTGGACTAAATTCTGGATGGCACCAAAACATAGTTAATCATACCCCCAACGACCCAACTGGTTATATGATGTTGGTAAATGCGGATTATAACAAAGGAATTTTCTATCAAACAACCATAAATAATCTTTGTCCAAATACAACTTATGAGTTTGCAGCTTGGATTATAAACATTTTGCGTGGAAGCGGCATTAGGCCTAATATTAAGTTCACAATTGAAAATAACGGGTTACCCATTAAAGAATTTTCTACTGAAGACATTACAGAAGGAAGTGCTAGCAATTGGATAAAATATGGAACCATTTTTACTACACCCACAAATGTTGGTGTGATTACCTTAAAAATGACGAATGAAAACCCTGGTGGCAACGGAAATGATCTTGCTTTAGACGACATCACTTTTAGAGCTTGCGGACCCACAATTTCAACCTCTATTAATAGTAATAGTCTTAATGCTAATTTATGTGTGGGACAAAGTGCCAGTTACAATCTCTCAGCAAGTGTTTCCTCTGGCTACAACGATCCCGTTTATCAATGGCAAATTTTAAATGGTACAACTTGGACTGATCTAAGTGGCGCAAATGCAACGCAGACCACAATAAGTTTCACAAATGCTGTTGTAGGCACTTATAAATATCGTTTATCAGCTGCCGAAAGACCAAATATTAATTCTGCAAATTGCAGAATTTCATCCGCCGTCTTAACCATCAATGTTAACGATAAACCAACAGCTGTTGCTAGTAATAGTGGCGCAGCTTGTGTTGGCTCAAACATTCAGTTAAGTGCATCTGGCGGCACAAGTTATAGTTGGGTTGGTCCCAGTTTTACCTCAACTCTTCAAAACCCAATCTTGCACGCCGTAGATATGAACTCTGCTGGAATCTATAGCGTTACCGTTTTTAATGCTGCAGGCTGTTCCAATACCAGTGAAACTCTAGTGCAGGTTTTGCCACTGGTTATTGCAAATACAAACATTACAGCAGCTACTATTTGCGAAAATGAAACTGTTGCCTTAGCAGCAAGTGGTGGCTCTTCGTACACTTGGTTACCTGTTGAAGGACTTTCAAACCCAAATATTGCAAATCCAATTGCTTTTCCGAAACAAACCACTACCTACAAAGTATCGGTCTCAAACGGCACTTGCTCCGTGGTAAAGGAAATCACAATTGCGGTGTTAAAAAGTGCTTCAGCGAATGCTGGAGAAGATAAAAAAATGTTATTTGGCCAAGCAGTTACCTTGAATGGAACTGCAATTGGAGATAATGTTACATATTTATGGTCGCCAGCTGATTATCTGGATGACCCAACCAAACTTAACCCCATTGCTACGCCTCCAGATGATATTAAATACACTTTAACAGTCCAATCAAACTGCAATATAAGTACTGATGAAGTTTTTGTTAAAGTATACCCAAAAATAGAGATACCTTCTGCATTTACTCCGAACGGAGACGGTATTAACGACAGCTGGAATATACCTTCCATCGCTTCTTTTCCTAATCCGAAACTAAAAGTGGTAAATAGAAATGGACAATTGGTTTTCCAAAATACCAATACGCAAACGTGGGATGGAAAAATGAATGGCAAAAACTTGCCAATTGGAGTTTATTATTATACCCTTTATTTAAATGAAGATTTTAAAACCTATTCGGGCTGGGTGTTATTAACTAGATAAAATCGATTTTTCAATCCAATTATCGGGTAGAAATGCTATTTTTGAACAATGTATATCATTAAAGTAAAAGGCATTGCCAAAATACCAGATTACGTACAACTTAGAGATGAGAAGTTTACACTGCTCGCTTATTTTAGGGTTGATAGACCTGATAAATCTTTAGATAAATTAGGTTTGGGTGATAAACAAGATAAAATAATGAGCATTATTAATGACTTGCCTTTTGGACAGGTTACTAAATTAGATATTTAATTATGGCAGAAAACATAGTAATCAACTTACAAAATGTTGATGTTTTTCAACAGAAACATTTAGTGCTATCTAACGTAAACTTAGATATTGCTAAAGGTGAATTTGTATTCTTAATTGGTCAAACAGGTTCGGGAAAAAGTAGTTTGTTAAAAATTATTTATGGCGATTTGCATATAGGCAATGGCGCTGGTGCAGTTGCAGGTTTCGACCTTAAAAACCTTGCCGATAAAGATGTACCTTATTTGCGCAGAAAACTAGGAATCGTATTTCAAGATTTTCAACTACTAAGCGATAGAACGGTTGAACAAAATTTAGAATTTGTTTTAAAAGCAACTGGCTGGACAGACAAAAACCTAATTAACGAACGCATTAAAGACGTTTTAGAGAAAGTAGGCCTACGTTCTAAAATCAAAAAAATGCCTCATGAAATTTCTGGTGGCGAACAGCAACGCGTAGTTATTGCGAGGGCTTTGTTAAACAATCCTGAAATTATTTTAGCTGATGAACCTACTGGTAACTTAGACCCAGATACCTCCGAAGAAATCGTTTTATTATTGAAACAAATCAGTCAGAGTGGAACAGCAGTTTTAATGGCAACACATGATTACCATATCATCCGTACTTTCCCTTCTCGTATTATTAAATGCGAAAGTGGTGTAGTGCATGAGGATGCCCAAATTGCTTAGTCATTCTGACAAAATATTATATTTCAGCCATTCTGTTCAGTTATTATTCATTTAAACTGACAGCATGGCTGATTTTAGTTATTGGCAAAACTTTTGAGTTTGAACATAAAAAACACGCATAACAAAACATGTTTAACAAGAAGAAAAAGGAAGAAGAACCGATTATAGAGAATAATCAGACTGAACAAGATGTTGATACAGCACAAGCTGAAGCAACAAATGATACAGAAAACACATCAGCAGAACCTGTTGTAGAACTTTCAGTTGAAGAAAAATTGCAACAAGAAAATGCTGCATTAAATGATAAATACTTGCGTTTATTTGCTGAGTTTGATAACTACAAACGCAGAACGCAAAAAGAACGAGTAGAATTATTGCAAACTGCGGGCAAAGATGTGGTAGTTTCTATGTTACCTGTTTTAGATGATTTTGAACGTGCTTTGAAAGCAACTGAAAATGCAACCGAAGTGAGTGCAATTCGTGAAGGCGTTATGTTAGTGCAAACTAAATTGAAAAGCATTTTAAGCCAAAAAGGGCTAAAAGAAATGGAAAGCATTAACACTGTTTTCGATACTGATATTCACGAAGCAATTACTAAAATACCTGCTCCATCTGATGATTTAAAAGGCAAAGTAGTTGATGAATTAGAAAAAGGATACACATTAAATGACAAAGTAATTCGCTTTGCCAAAGTAGTGGTAGGTAGTTAATATAATGAGCAAGAGAGATTTTTACGATATACTTGGCGTTACCAAAAGCGCATCGGCGGAAGAGATTAAAAAAGCTTACCGTAAACTGGCTATTAAATATCACCCAGATAAAAACCCTGATGATAAAGCTGCTGAAGACAAATTCAAAGAAGCAGCAGAGGCTTATGAGGTATTAAGTAACCCTGAGAAGAAACAACGTTACGACCAATATGGTCATGCTGGTGTTGGTGGTGCTGCAGGTGGCGGTGGTTACGGCGGTGGCGGCATGAATATGGATGACATTTTCAGCCAATTCGGAGATATTTTTGGTGGTGGCGGAAGTCCTTTTGACAGTTTCTTTGGCGGTGGCCAACAATCTCGAGGCGGCGGTGGTCGTAGAGTAGCTAAAGGAAGTAATTTACGTATCAAGGTTAAATTAACCTTAGAGGAAATTGCTAACGGTGCTGAGAAAAAAATTAAAGTAAATAAGCAAATCACTTGCAAAACTTGCGATGGTTCTGGTGCAAAAGATAAAGGTTCGGTAAGTACTTGTAAAACTTGTGGTGGTAGTGGTGCAGTTCGTAGAGTAACCAATACCATTTTAGGTCAGATGCAAACCACAGCAACCTGCCCTACTTGTCATGGTAGTGGACAACAAATTACTGCTAAATGTGGCGCTTGTCATGGTGAAGGAACTGTTCGCGGTGAAGAAACAATAACTATAAACATTCCTGCTGGTGTAAGTGAAGGTATGCAGTTAAGTATGGCTGGCAAAGGTAATGCTGCTCCAAATGGCGGCGTTCCTGGAGACTTAATCATCTTAATTGAAGAATTACCTCACGAAACCTTAAAACGTGAAGGCAACAATATCGTTTACGATTTACACGTAAGTATTGTTGATGCAGCTTTAGGTTACAGTGCAGAAGTACCAACTATTGATGGGAAGGCTAAAATTAAAATTGAGCCAGGTACACAAAGCGGGAAATTATTACGCCTAAAAGGAAAAGGTATTCCAGAAATAAACTCTTACCACAGAGGTGATGAGATTATTCACGTTAATATCTGGACTCCAAAAGCGTTAAGTAGTGAAGAAAGAGCAATTTTAGAAAAACTAAGAGAATCTCCAAACTTTAAGCCTCAGCCTAATAAAAACGACAAAAGCTTCTTTGATAAAATGAAAGAGTATTTTGAGTAAGATAAATTAAATTAAACAAAGAAACCGATGCCAAAAGTATCGGTTTCTTTGTTTATAGTTAGCTTTTCATTCTCATGCAGGTAGGAACTATGAGGCGGTCAGCTAAACAACCCTAAAGCGTTATTTAATTCAACTAAGCCTACCAAAGCATTACAATTGACAGTCAAGCGGGCAATGACGCTAAATAAAATATAACTAAGATTTGGGCTATTTGTTCTTCTTGAACTTTTCTTGGTTTCCCGCTTCGTTTTTTAATGCCAACAAAACGCGGTCTTCAAAAGGCTTCAAATCAATATTAAATGATTTAGACGATAATGGAATTTCATTAACATTTTTGATGGTTGGAGTATAACCACCAGATGCCATGTAAAATCTATCTGCAAATTTTGGTGAAACACCCTGCTCAAAATCTACACGCTGACCAACTTTACCATCGGTATTAGAAAATCTAACCTTATTAAAATTCATCCATTTTCCAGTTGTTGCTTCTTTTCCCCAAGCATTGTAATAATAAGCCTCTCTACGCAATTGTCCGTTTGTGTGTCCATAGTTTTCTATAAAAGAGTAAAAACCATCGAACATTCTGTGCTCCTTTGGTGCTCTCCAGGTGGCAACATATTTCCAATCTTGTCCTTTCAATTGATACCAAGCAGATAACAATACCGAATTGTTTTCTGCTGCCCTAACATTCATGATAAACTTAACCGGCTCATCGGTTTTCCAATCTGCAGTTTTCACATACGATTGTCCGCCTGTTCCTTCACCCCCAAAAGTATTTATTGTTGTAGCTTCATCTTTATCTACAAAAGAAACAAAATCCTGCTTAGTTATAGATTTATCATTTTCTGCATCCTTGCTATCCCAAACAGAAAATAATACCCTTCTTTCTGTTGGAGAATTAGTTTGTATACCCATGTAACCACGGTAAAAACCTAAACTCATGTAATAAGTTGCTAAAGGATCTGCACCCTTTGGCACTAAAATCTCTTGATAAATCCAATTATAAGATTTAGTTGTTGGTGCAGTTGTACTGAAACTTAAATGTACCGATGGCGATGATTGATAATCAGTTTGGTTTACCTGTCCATTAGGTTGAAGTGACTTAAACACCAATGAGTTAATTTTAATAGCAGATTGTGGATTTGCAATAGGCTTTAATTCATATCTGAAATAGCCCGTATTTGGCACGACAATATTTGCAACAAATAAACTATCTGGTTTACCATTACCCTTAAAAACTAGTTTTTTCTTTAAATTCTTGAATCCTGCTATAGGATATGTAGGTGTAACCGTTAGTTCAAACTCCAAAGTTTTGCCTTCATCTACAATATTGTTAAATGAAAAATCATAACTACCATTTTTTTGATAGAGATACCAAACCACACTTTTTGTTTGATCTCGCCAATTAGATACAATCCCTTTATTTTCAGGATAACCTACAGGGATGGAAACTCCAGGTCGGCCAGGTGCAAAAGGCTCAGCATAAGCTTTATTTGCTGGGATTACAAATACTTGATTTTGTTGTGCTATGCTCACATTAGAGAAAATAAGCAGAGTGATAAAGAAGCTAAAAATAGGTTTCATATTTGTTGATTTTGTGTTTAACAAATTAACCTATTATTAAATTCAAAAACTATGCTTTTGACCCTCACACACAAACGTTTGCGTGAAGTTAATTAGGAAAAAGATAAGCATACAACCACTTAAACGATACTAAAAACGATAAGCTATAGAATTAAATAATAAATGTTCATTCCGTAATCAGTTGCCACCTTACCGACCTCCTTCGGAGCTTCTTTTTTATCTATTAACACTTTCTCTACTTTGTTCATACTGCCATTTACTTCTAAGTTTAATTCATATGCCGCTTGGTTACCTAACTTTAAGTAATAAGTATTATCTGTTGATTTAGCTAGAATTGCAATTTCTTGAGAAAATAACTGATAGTAATTAAATTTATCAGTACCATAAGAAAATGGTGGTCGAATGGAAAAACTAATTTGTTTTATAACGCCATTTGCATCTTTTGAATACAACTGAATTTGACTTTGGCTAACAGAACCAGTTGTAGTTGAGTTCAATAAATCTTCTCCAAAAGTATTTTTGACAACCAAATTTAAATAAATAGTAGACTGTACAGGAGAGCAAGCACATAAGCCACCTCCATTATTTTCATCTATTTTTTTACAACCAAAAATTACAACAAACAATACAGTAAACGCAACGATAAATTTTTTCATAAGAGTTTTATTACCTATACGCATAACATTAATATTTCGCTACATTTCTAAGAAACTATAAATTTCACATCTTGCAACGGTTCAAAAGAACCACTGTCTTTAAAATCTAAACCTGATTGTAGTGAACACGAATCCCGATTCTTCATCGGGAGAGTAAAACGAAAAGCGGGGCTGAAAAATCCCATAATATGCTGGCTTTCATTTTCAAAAAAATAAATTCATCAGCTTTCCTTTAAATAGTAACATTTTAACCAGCCCTGCATCTTATATTTACTAAACTAAAACAACATCGTAAATGCTTAGCGTAAAAAATATTGTTAAACAATATGCCACGCACCGTGCTTTAGACCAAGTTAGCTTGGAGGTAGAGAGCGGCAAAATATTTGGACTGCTTGGTCCGAATGGTGCAGGCAAAACATCTTTAATCAGAATTATTACTCAGATTACTGCGCCAGACAGTGGCGAAGTGCTTTTTAATGGTGAACGTTTAAATGCAAATCACATTTCACAAATAGGTTATTTACCAGAAGAACGTGGTTTGTACAAAAAAATGGAAATCGGTGAGCAGGTTTTATACCTATCTAAGCTTAAAGGATTAAGCACGGCTGAAGCCACTAAACGCATTAAATTCTGGTTTGAGAAATTAGAAATGGGCAGTTGGTGGAATAAAAAAGTAGAAGATCTGAGTAAAGGAATGCAACAAAAAGTTCAGTTTGTGGCTACGGTTTTACACCAACCCGAACTGATCATTTTGGATGAACCTTTTTCTGGTTTCGACCCTGTAAATGCAGATATCATTAAAAATGAAATCTTAGAATTAAACAGACAAGGTGCAACATTCATTTTCTCTACCCATAGAATGGAAAGTGTGGAAGAACTTTGCGACCATATTGCATTAATTGACCGGTCTAAAAAGATTTTAGATGGTAGCGTTGATGAAATCAAGGGAACTTATCGCAACAATACTTACTGGATTGAGTACGAAGGAGATTACAATACAGCAAATGCAAAAGGCATTTTTGAGGTATTGCAAACCGAAAACATTAAAGGTAAAACTTTACTTAAAATTCAATTACAGCAAGACAAAACTGCCAATGAGGTTTTAGCAACCTTATTGCCTTATGTAGCCATTCATCGTTTAGATGAGGTGATACCAACAATGAACGATATTTTTATTGACAAAGTTAAAAGACAAGATTATGAATAAGGTTTTACTCATTATACGTAGGGAATATTTGTCGAGAGTGAAGAAAAAATCGTTCATTATCATGACGTTTTTAACGCCACTTTTGATAGCAGGTATTTATGGTTTGATTGGTTATTTCACTTACAAAGGCATTAAAGACACACATGATAAAATAGCTGTAGTTAGCACCAATAAAACACTAACAGAGAAATTAACCACAGATAAAAACATTGAATATGAGTATGTGAATCAGTCGTTAGAGGAAGTTAAAAAATCACTCAAAAAATCTGATTTCGACTATGTTTTATATTTACCCGAATTTAGTTTAGCTGAACCGAAAGGCGTTGAATTGTTTGGGGAGAAACAGGCTGGTTTATCTTTAAACGGCAGAATTTCTAGGGACATTGAAGAATTAATTCGCAATCAGAAACTAAAGGAATCTGGTATAGCACAAGCAGATTTAGACCAATTGAAAACATCGGTTGATATTGAAACCAAAAAGATTGCAGATACAGGCAAGGAAGAATCTAGCAGTGCTGGAGCGAGTACGATCATTGCCTTTATTGCTGGAGTTTTGATGTTTATGTTCATTATGCTTTATGGTATACAGGTGATGCGTGGTGTAATTGAAGAAAAAACGAGCAGAATTATCGAGGTCATGATTTCATCTGTTAAACCTTTTCAGTTAATGATGGGTAAAATCATCGGCATTGCATTGGTAGGTTTAACCCAGTTTATTTTGTGGATTGTATTGACATTAACCATTAGCACAATTGCAGCTACTGTATTTATAGATAAAGCTGATGTGAAAAAAATAGCGACTTCTGCACAAAGTGGAAGTCAAATTTCTACTGGAACAACAGCTGTGCAGGCACCACAAGGTCCTATGGTTGATATCCAGAAAAGCTTAGCAGGATTAGATTTCGGCAAAATTGTATCGGTATTTATTTTCTTCTTTATTGGCGGTTATTTGTTTTACAGCGCTTTGTATGCTGCTATAGGCTCTGCCGTAGATAGTGAAACAGAAACACAACAATTCATGATGCCTGTAATGATGCCTTTGTTATTAGGTTATGCTTTATCTCTGAGCGTGGTTACTAACGACCCTTATGGCAATGTAGCATTTTGGCTTTCGATGATACCGTTTACCTCTCCTATTGCAATGGTGGTTCGCTTACCTTATGGCGTTCCAGGGTGGGAACTAGCATTATCTATGGCCATTTTAGTTGTCGGTTTTATTGGAACAGTTTGGGTGGCTAGTAGAATTTACCGTGTTGGTATTTTAATGTACGGTAAGAAAACAACATTTAAAGAAATGTTTAAGTGGTTTACTTATAAAAATTAATTCCCCATACTTTACCACCAAAGACACCTAAGAAAACCAAAGATTTATGGCTAAGGTGTACTTTGGTTTCTTTGGTGGTTCAAATATAAGCCTAAGACGTACTAAGATTTCTTAGATGGTAAATTAAAGCATGAAAAAAGCAATCGTAATTGGCGCAACATCGGGTATTGGAAAAGCATTAGCTTTACTACTAGCAGCTAATGGTTATAAAGTTGGTATTACTGGTCGCAGGGAAAACTTGTTGGCAAAATTAGACAATGAAAAACCCGATAGCTTTTATTATTTACCATTTGATGTTACTGCAGATAAACTAGAGGAAAACCTAAATATCATCACCAAACAACTTGGCGGACTAGATTTATTGATTTATAGTTCAGGTGTTGGAGAGTTAAATTCAGCTTTAAAAATAGATATAGAATTGCCAGCAATTGATGTTAATGTTACTGCATTTAATAAAACTATGGTTTGGGCCTATCATTATTTTGAGCAACAAAAAAGTGGACAAATTGCAGCAATAAGTTCCATTGCAGGTTTAAGAGGAAGTGCCATCGCACCTTCTTATAATGCTAGCAAGGCTTATCAAATTAATTACTTAGAAGGATTAAGGCAAAAGGCAAAAAAGCAAAAACTAGCCATTTCAATTACTGATATACGAGCTGGTTTTGTTGATACAAAAATGGCTAAAGGGTCAGGAAAATTTTGGGTGGCTAGTCCAAAAAAAGCAGCCTTACAAATATTTAATGCAATTAAAGCCAAAAAAAGCGTTATTTATGTAACTAAGCGTTGGCAATTAATTGCTTGGGTACTAAAACTGCTGCCACGCTTTTTATACGAAAGATTATAAACTTTGTCAAAGCTCTTGCCAACTGTATAGAGCTTTGACAAAGTTAAACCCACAACAATTTAACTAGATGAGATTAGCCGTTATCGATTTAGGAACAAATACTTTTCATTTAATAATTGCCGAACAAAATGTTGGCGAGCTTCAAATTATTTATAAAACTAATCAGCCTGTTAAGTTAGGTGAAGACATCACCAAAAATAATTTAATTATCCCAACAGCATTTGAGCGTGGTATAACTTGCCTGCAAGAGTTTAAGGCAGAGATAGACAAATACGAGATTGATGTAGTTAAAGCAACCGCAACTTCTGGTGTTCGCAGTGCGATGAATGGGCTAGAATTTGTAGAAGCAGCCAAGGAAAGAGCAGGAATTGAAATTGATATTATTGATGGCGATGAAGAAGCACAATATATTTACGAAGGCGTAAAATGGAGCGGAGCCATAACGGGGAAATCACTTATTATGGATATCGGAGGTGGAAGTACTGAATTTATCCTTTGCGACGAAGAAAATTTAGTTTGGAAAAAAAGCTATAATATTGGCGCAGCAAGGCTGATGCAGACATTCTTCAAGTCAGACCCAATCAATGAAGCAGATACAAACGCTATCATCAATCATTTAGATGAAGAATTAAAAGCACTTAAAATTATTTGCAAGGAATATGGGCCAGAAACTTTGATAGGTTCTGCTGGTGCTTTTGAAACCTTTGTGGGTATGATTAATCCTGATATCGACATTAAAACTACCGCATCCGCGTATATTCCCTTTTTGAGTTATAGAGACCTAGCTACCAAGCTCATCAACTCAACTCATCAAGAAAGAGCAAATATGGTAGGCTTAATCCCATTACGTGTAGATATGATTGTGATGGCAAGTATTTTAACAAACTATATTTTAGATGAGCTTGATATCAAAACCATCAAATTATCTACTTATGATTTGAAAATGGGCGTTTTGCAGAGTTTGAAGAATTAATGATTTGTAGTCATTGCTATTTTACCCATAATCATACTCACACAGCTTACAGTTAAATCTGCTTGTTTCTCTCTCGAATAGTTTGCTTTTAGTGAGCCTTCGAACCTTAATGAGTTTACATTGATAACGTTGTTTTTAGTATCGAAATTTTTCGTCAGCGAAAATTCATATCTACCATTAACATCTGTTGTGCTGAATAACTTTGTATTTCCGATACTAACCCTAGCGCCTGCTATTGGCTTCTTATTTTCATCAAAAACATAACCGTAAATCGATTTTATCTTAGTTGTGTTAGAAATGGTTTTTAGATTTATTGGAGAGTTAGCAATTGGCATTGGCTCTTTTAAACTATGTGCACTTGCATCATTTGCTATTAAACTGACTGCAATAGCTAATACACTCAAATATTTGAGCCAGTTTTTATTAGAGGGCACAACTAGCGAATAGTAACTAAGTTGATTAAGTTGTGTATGAGTAAGGCGACCACAAACATCATTTTTTGCCGATGATAAATATTTGATGATTTCTGTATTGGTGTGATTGGAAAAATCGACTACACATTTATCACAGGTTTCGCAAAAACGACCGTCGTTTCTGGCATCCATCAATTCCCAGTTTTGATGACAAGGTTCAGCTATATTTATAGATATGGTTTTATTCTTCATCTTCTTAATTTTTATAGATGATGGAAGAAATGTTAGAATTCCACAAATAAGCAGAAAATATTATAAGTTGCTTAAAGCTTTATAGAGTTTTTCTGTCGGCAAGCCCATCACATTAGTATAGGAACCTTCAATACGTTCAACTACAACCAAGCCCCACCAATCTTGCACACCATAAGAGCCAGCTTTATCGAAAGGCTTAAAATTGTCAATGTAATACTCAATCTCTTCTTCGCTAACTTCTCTGCAAAACACTTCGCTTAAATCATAAAATGATGTCAGTTGATTATCCTTTATAATGGTCACGCCAGTAAAAACTTCGTGTTTGCGACCAGATAATTTCCTCAACATTTCTTGTGCGTGAACCTTATCATCAGGTTTCCCTAAAATTTCACCATCTAAGGCTACAATGGTATCTGCTGTAATGGTTATTTGATTTGTAGACGAGCCAAAGGCTTTCGCTTTTTTCTCCGATATGTAAACAGCAACCGCTGAAGGCTGTAAACCATCAGGAAAACTTTCATCAACTTCTTTCAACTCGATGGTAAAATCAAGTCCTAATGCTTTCATTAATTCTTGGCGACGAGGAGATTTGGAGGCTAAAACGATTGGATGCTGCTGTTTGTACATTTACTTTGTGAATTTAGCTTTGTCAAAGTTCTTTATAGTCTGTTAGAACTTTGACAAAGCTCATTTAAAATTTGCGCTAAAATAACAAAAGCGACCATAAGTCGCTTTTGTTATTTATAATATTGTTAGTGATTATTTACCACCGCCGCCTGCTTGGCGTTCTTTCATCATTTTTTCTCTAGCAGCTTTCATTTCATCTTGCCAAGTTTTGTAAGCTGTTTTTTGTTCTGCTGTAAAAATTGCATTTAATTTAGTGTCAGTTTCAGCAGACATTTTTGTCATTTTCTCCATCATTGCAGTTCTGTCTGGAGTACCACCAGCAGCCATCATTTCTTCACGCATTTTTTTCTGAGCATCTGCTGCTTCAGTATAAACTACTGTAACTTTAGTTTTTTGCTCGTCAGTTAATTTTACTTTTTCATCTAACTGTTTTACTCTTTCTTCTGGAGTCATTTGTGGACGACGTTGACCTCCACCACCTTGTTGCGCATTTGCTGCAAAAGCTAAGCCTGCAACAAGTACTAGTGATAATACTAATTTTCTCATGTTTTTGTTTTTTAAGTGTTTTTGAAACTTCTAGACGAACTAAAAATCTCTGGTTGTTTTGTTTTAACGAATGTTAGAGCATGAAATTATTAGAAAGTTTAATGGATTAATATAAATAATTGTAACATTTTTAAACAGCTGATTATTAGATAGAATTCTTTATTAAATACAATATAAACTTCTTATTAGCATACAAAATGCTGAGAAAACATCTATTTATTGGAAACACAATTATAATCTTGTAACCGCATTAAGATGCCCAGTCAAGCTGAGCATGACCACTACGTTTTTTATTTACTTGCTTCGGCAGCAGAAGGATTAAGGTCGAACCAATTTTGTTGAACCTTCAACACTTTTTCAATTACATCCCTAACAGCAGAGTCGCCGCCTTTTTTAGGAGAAATGTAATGAGATATTTGTTTAATTTCATCAACAGCATCAAGTGGGCAAGTTGCTATGCCAACCAATTGCATCACGTAATAATCGGGCATATCATCGCCCATGTACAAAACCTGTGCTGGAGAAATATTTTTTTCTTTTAAGTAAGCTTCAAAAACTTCAACCTTGTCTCCTACTTTTAAAAAGACATCAGGTAAGCCTAAGTTCTCGAAACGTTTTGTAGTAGCTGGACCGCCACTACCAGAAATAATACAGATGTTATAACCTTTTTTCAAAGCGAGTTGTAAAGCATAACCGTCTTTGATATTAAAACTACGTAAAAGGTCTCCAGATTCTGAGGCAATAACAGTTCCATCAGTCAACACACCGTCGACGTCAAAAACAAAAGTTGTTATGTTTTTAAGATTTTCTAGAAACATTTTAGATAGTAATTTATGTTTAACAAGTTAGGTTTTCAACTCCAAACTCATAACTCCAAACTAGTCTTGGTTATCTCTCCATTCGTAAACCCAAGCAGATTGGATTTGCTCTAAATGTCCTTCGTTACTTTCTTCACGAGTGCCTTTAAAGTTAGGCAAGGAAAGTACCCAGTCTAGCAATTCAGTAAATCTGATGCGATAAATTTTCGCTTCGTTAAATTCATCACCAAATTTCTCATAAAGTTCTTGAGCTATATCTTCGTGGTCGTTCCAGTAAATTGGTAATGCAAATTTATCGTTGTTCATAATTTTGTTGTAATTGTTGTTGTAGCTGACTCAGGACTAATGACTCCCAACTCATGACTTAATTAATGCCCTAAAAATTCTGATTGGTCTGGAATAGTTACTTCAATATCTCCATCCATAACCACACACTGACAAGCTAAACGCGAAGTAATTCTTGGTCTCACGGCTCTATCAATAAAATCCTCTTCCTTATCAGATATTTCTTGGATATTATCCATACCCTTGTTTACATATATATGGCAGGTACTGCAGCCGCAAACACCACCGCAGTTATGTTGCAATTCAATTCCGTTATCTAGGCAGATATCTAAAACATCCTCACCAGCAGCAATTGGCAACTCAACAGGCGTTTTACCCGCTTCCTCAAAATTTATCTTTAATTTAAAAATACTCATAATTATTTGCAAAGGTATTAGCTAAAACCGCAATTTTCTAATTATTTGGTTTTTTTAATGCTATCACTTAATGTTTTATATATATCTAACAATTGTGGCTGTTTTAGCAACAATTGTTGGTGTTTAATTAATGTTTGCTCGTCGTTTCTAATTGCTGGCCCAGTTTGCACATCTAGTGGAAATGCTGTTTGAACTTTTTCCGCAGTTTCCGCGATTAGAGGTCTTAAAATATCAAAATCTAATTGATTTGCTTTTAAAATCTCATCCGCCAATTCGTATAAATGATTGGTAAAATTACAAGCAAAAACAGCTGCCAAATGTAAAATTTTACGTTTCTCGCTATTTATCTCCACTATGTTTCTACTCAATTTACTAGCTAATTCTTTAAGTTTATCTAAAGAACTTTTATTATTTGCTTCTAAACAAAGTGGAATAACTTTAAAATCTACTTCCTTACTTTTTGAAAATGTTTGTAAAGGATAAAAAACACCATAGTTTTCAAACTGGCACTCAAATACATTCAAATTAACCGCACCAGAAGTATGTGCAATTAAGCCTTTAAAGTCTTTTAATTGATTGGCAATCTCAACAATTGCATCATCCTTGATAGCAACAAGGCAAATATCAGCAGCTAAATCTATCTCACTTAAATTAGCTATTGCCTTTGCATTAAGCTCAGCAGCTAAGGTTTTAGCATTTTCGTTGTGATGAGACCATACTTGCGTTACTTGCACATTTGCAGCATATAAAGCTTTAGCAAGATGTGTAGCCACGTTTCCAGCCCCTATAACAACAACCTTCATTAGCTCGTTTTGAGTTCTTTTTTTCTTCTGAAAATAGAGATTAAAAAACCAACAACCATTATAATTGTACCAACCCAGTATAAATTGATGAGCGGAAACTCTATAGATTTAAATACAACCCAATCTTTAGCTTGTTGTGGTTTTTCATAAACCTGCACCTCAAACTTATTTTGGTCGGGCAGTACTTTTGTAAACCTTAATCTTAAACCTAGTTCTTCGATGTTCCTCGCAAAATCAAATGTGTTGTTTCCTTTTACCAAAAATAATGGTTCGGCTTTATAGATTTTACCGCCCACATTAACCGCCAAAGGCAAACCTATAGCTAAATCGCCCGCCGCTAGTTTTAAATCTTTTACTACTGGGTTTCTATTTATCGGGTTAACAGTTAAAACACCACTGCTTGTATGGATGGTATCGCCAACTGCTAATGTAACTATCCTTGGCGCTTTAAAGTTCTCTTCCTCCGCATGCCCTTCGTGGTCGCCATGTTCTTCTTCATTAGCCTTTACACTGGTCATGTGTGTATAAATATCAGATGTTAAATAATGCTTAGTATCTGGAGAAGATATTAAACCCATTTTTTCGTTTTGCTGAACATTTGGATTTACGTCAAATTCTTCTTTCACCTTGCCAGCTGCATCAATGACTTTAAAATTAAGCGTATAAATGGTGTTTGGCGCTATGGTGGTATCACTCACATAAGTTACTGTATACTTGCCCATTTTTTTAGGCTCGTTTTTATACAACATTATATTTTCGCCAGGTTTCTGATTCTTTTCGAAATCCCTAACATCTATCTGATTTGTGGCATTAATTGAAACAACCTTACTCGTAGCTGCTGCAACCAATGCGCCTAACAATAAAATGGCAAAGCCGATGTGTGCAATTGCAGAACCTGCCAACTTGCTTCCTTTTGAGCTAAAAATTCCTGTTAACAATCTTGCATTAGATAATACAGCAAACAGACAGCTAAAGGTTAAAAGGATAAACATTAAATTGGTATATACTTTTGTAAAATATACAAACAGTGCTGTTAAAACTAAGCTGAATACAATTGATGAAATTAAACTGCTGTAAAAACGACGCGGGTCCGTTCTTTTATATTTGAGGTATTGAGAAAACCCAGAAATTAAGGTTACTAAAAACGCAAAACCAGATTGCCATTTGTTATAGTATTCAATTGGATTACTTATCAATTTCGAGGTGCCAAAAATCTTGTTAAATACAGGATAAGAAGTCGTGACAATTACCTGCAAACAGGCAACTGTTACTACCAAAGCACCAATAAACATCCAAAATTCGCGAGAATAAGTTTCTTCGTCTTTATGGGTTATTGGTAATTCATTCCACCTTGTGGCAATAAAATAAACACTAATGATAACAAATGCTAAGATGTATGCTATTAAGTGGCCAAACATCCCCAAGTCTGTAAACGAGTGCACAGAAGTATCGCCCAAAATGCCGCTTCTAGTTAAGAATGAAGCATAAAGCACCAAAATGAAACTCATTAACATTAAAGCCATCGCCGTAAAAAATGCGTGACCAGTGTTTTTATAGGCGATTAAAACGTGTACACCTGCGATTAAAGTTAACCAAGGAATGATTGAAGCATTTTCTACAGGGTCCCAAGCCCAAAAACCTCCAAAATTAAGTGCTTCGTAAGCCCAAAATGAGCCCATGATAATACCCGTTCCTAAAATCATTACGGCAAATAATGTCCAAGGTAAAACAGGTTTAACCCAATCTTTATAACGTCTAGTCCACAAGGCAGTAATACCATAAGCAAAAGGCACTACCATACTAGCAAAACCTAAAAACAAAGTAGGTGGATGTATAACCATCCAATAATTTTGCAACAATGGATTTAAACCTTTACCATCTACGATGAACTTCAAATAGTTTTTAAAATTTTCTGGGTCGGCAAAAACCACTGGCGCCATTGATTTTAAATCAACAGCATCTCTTAACAGGATAAAGGGTGAACTACCAATTCTTTGTCCGAAAATTTCAACACCCAACAACATAGAGGTTAAAAACACTTGCGAAAAAGCAATAACAGTCATTACGCCATTCTCCCAAGTTTTCCCTTTCCATATTAGAATTGTCCCTAAAATAGATTGCCAAAATGCCCAAAGCCAAAAACTTCCTTCTTGTCCTTCCCAAAAAGCTGAAACAATATAGTAAACTGGCAATTCTTTAGAAGAGTGAGAATAAACGTAATTGTATTCGTTATAATGATTTAAGATTAAGTAAAATAGTGTAGACCCAATGCCAATTATCGAAGCTAAGTTTACCAAAAACCCAACACGACCTAATTTAGTCCAAGAGTTGTCTTGTTCGTCTTTATTTTTAACAGCAAAGAAATAAGCGATAGTAGACAATAGTGATGCTGCAAAAGAGAGCACAATAAAAAATTGCCCTATTTTACCAGGAAGGAGGTTTTCTCCTATAAATTGAATATCCATTAAGATTTTTTGTATTGTTTAACCTGACCGTCTTGGCTTACCTCGACCATTTCATCGTTATATTTAGAAGGGCATTTCATTAATATTTTAGAGGCTTTGAAAGTCTCATTTTCCATTTTTCCAATGACAACTAATTTCTCAGAACGTTCAAAATCTTGAGGTTTCGTACCATTTAAAACCACTTTTTTAACCTCCCCTTTTTCATCCTTCATGTAAAAAGAAAAATGATTTGGGTCTTTTATCGCATCGTAATGTGTGCCTTGGGTTTTTTCCCAATGACCAATTACGTGTTCTTCTTTATTTGAAGATGATGCCTCAGTAAAATTAGAATAGGTATCTGTCTCTGCATTTAAGCTTACCAAAAAGCCAATACAAATGGCAATTGTAATTAAACCGATAATAGCACTTTTTCTCATGTAGGTTTTAAATTAAAAATCTAGACCACAAAGATAAAAAATTAGGCGTAGCTAAGGCATTTTGGGGCTTCCCTAATGCGCATCTTGACAATTAATTGATAGTTCTCTATTAAGGGTTCAATGGTTCATTAGTTCATTGGGACGTATGACTATTAATGAACGAATGAACCACTGAACAAATGAACATTTCTACTTGAATTCATCTTGAAGAAGTTGTGGCAATGCAGCACGAAGTTTTTGAACCTTTGGTCCGCAAACATTAGTAATGTAACCTTCATCTGGGTGCAGTCGATAATAATTTTGGTGGTATTCTTCTGCGGGATAAAACTTCTCCAATGGTTTAATTTCGGTAACCACAGCATCGCTATGTAATTTTGCCCTATTGTATTTTAGAATGGCAGCCTCTATTTGTTTCTTTTCTGATTCATTGCTGTAAAAAGCCACAGAACGATAACTGGTGCCAAAATCTGGACCTTGTCTATTTAATTGAGTTGGGTCATGCATAACGAAAAAAGCTTCTAACAACTGACTAAAGCTAATTATACTTGGATTATAAATTATCTGAACCGACTCCGCGTGACCAGTTCTATCGGCGCTTACTTCTTCATAAGTTGGATTATCCTTTGTTCCACCCGCATAACCACTTGTTGCTTTTGACACTCCTTTTAATTCTGAAAAGCCTTCTTGAAGTCCCCAGAAACAGCCACCTGCAAAAACGGCAACTTGTTCTTTAGCATTAGGTTTTGGCAATGCTGCTTTTTTTTGCTCGCCGCCACTGCTACAAGATGAAAACGCCATTGCTGCAATTAAAATTCCGAATACATATTTCATAAAAATCCTTTTGTACAATATACGCAATGCGATGATTCTTTGTTTTTAAAGATTGTCATCATTAAATAACAATTACTTTGACAGGGTTTAAAATACCCAGTGCAAGGTATATAAGTTATGCGATTGTCAAACTATTTTTGATTTAAATGCAAAACACAGAAAAAGATATCAGCTTAACCTTTCTTTATTTTTTACTATCAACTTTAATTACGGGTTGGTTTATCTGGCAAAAGCATACGCTGTATGAAAGCACGCAGCAAATGATGTTATCTGGCGGTATAGCTGGTGCGAAATGGGGAATTCAGATTTTAGCTGCTTTACTTTTTCTAGGCAAAAAGAAATTCGAATTTATTAGACGGATAAGTTTTGTCTGTTTTATAGGTTCTGCCCTATTGCTTTCTTATTATTTAATGGCTTACTTACCCATTTCAAATGCTAATCAGTTTTTGTTTGCCCTTGTTTTATGCGTAGCCGTGATGCTCATTTTATATTTCAAGGCGGTTATTAAAACCCGTATCAGTTTAAAGTGGTTTTTCGGTTGGGTTTTATGTCTTTGCATCGCCATTACTTTACAATTAACCATCGTTTTTCATATCATTTAATTATTCATCTCATGAAGAAAATTTTATTAACGCTCTTATTTACATCGAGTATTATTTTAGCAAAAGCCCAAATTGGCATTACCGCAGGCGGCAACATAGCGAAGTACAGTTACACCTCTAATGCCGACAGGAAATTTATTTTTGGTTTTAATGGCGGCTTATTTTACAACCACAATTTCGGAGAAAACTTTGCGATACAACCTGAATTGTTGTACACCTTAAAAGGCGCAACCTTATATACCGAAATATTTATTGGCAGCAATAACCCAGTAATGAAATATCAAAATCGCTTAAAGTATGTGCAGTTTTCTTTACCTGTAATGCGAAGCTTTGAAGTTTCAGACGAATTTGATTTTGACTTCGGTTTAGGCGTATTTGTCGGCTACCTAACAAGTGCAGATTACACCGCTAAAAACTTTGATGGCACCAGCTCTAAAGGCGATTTTAAAATTGGTAATGGTGCCACAGATAGCTTCAAAGCATTAGATTATGGCGCAAGTGCAAAAATTGGATTTACCATGTCTAAAACCTTGGGTTTCCATTTTAGATATGAAGCTGGACTTGCAGATTTAAGCCCTACACCGAATGACCCCAAACTAAAAACGGGAAATATGACTTTTAACATCAGTTATATTTTTGGTTCGAGAGATTAGTTTTTGGAGCGCAATTGCAGTGACACGCTTAAAGTTATTCCAAATTCCGCTGTATCTTTTTTGTCCTTCGACAAGCTACCGATTGAAATCGGCACAAGTCAGGGTGACAAAAAAGGATGTCGCTTCTCCCGATAAATATCGGGATTGGGCTATTTTACTTAAGCTTGTGCTATGAAACCGTTCATAGTTGCACAAACCTACGTTTGCTAAACCCGATTGCAGTGTAAAGCCCGAAATTGAGGAACGAGATGAGGACTTGAAACGCAAAGCGGGACTGCTTTAACCAATGAAATACTGTACTCGCTTTTCAAAAACAAAAAAACCCTTCAACTATTATGCTGAAGGGTTTTAATATATATCCTAAGACTCGCAAAGGAGATAGCTTGTTGTTATGGCCAAACACCTAAATTCATGTAAGAAACAGCAATTTTATCGATTGAATTTACAAAAGCCGCAGTTCTCAAGGTTTTAACCTCTGGCTTGTTAAGCCAAGTTTCTCTGATTTCACGATAAGAGTGAATCATTGTATCCTCTAAACCAGAGTTTACCAATTCCATTTCAGATGCACCTTTAACAATCATTAAACGATTTTCGGCAGGAATGGTTTTGCCAGTTAAGCTTTCTAAAGTGTTAATTAAGTTAGCGTTAGAGTTTTCTGCATAACGGCTTTCCATACGGCCGAAAGCTACGTGAGAAAGATTTTTTAACCATTCGAAATAAGAAACAGTTACACCACCAGCGTTACAGTACATATCAGGAATAATCATTCCGCCCATTTCTGTAAAAATCTCTTCAGCTTCTGGAGTTGTTGG
>SEDG01000159.1 GCA_004295885.1 Pedobacter sp.
GCTTCTGCCCCACCTAATTCCTGTAAAAGTTTGTAGGCGATGTTCCCTGACTCCAAGTTAGGAAAAACTAATGTATTTGCAGGTGCATCCGCCAAGCGACTGAAAGGAAAATTTTCTTTCAATAAAGAATTATTTATGGCAAAGTTTCCTTGCATATCACCATCCACCACAACACTAGGATGTTTTTCATGTAATACCTTCACAGCCTTGCGTACCTTATCAGGAATAATTCCCTCATTTGAGCCGAAATTAGAATAAGACAACATCGCAATACGGGGCTGAATATTGAATTTCCTTACCGATTTATCTAATAGTAAGGTTAAATCTACCAGTTCTTCTGCAGTTGGATCAACGTTTACCGTTGTATCGCCAAAAAATACAGGCCCTTTTTGCGTCATCATCATGTACATTCCTGCAACACGATTTACGCCTTCTTCAGTTCCTATAATTTGCAAGGCTGGTTTAATGGTCGAGCCGTAGTTTTTCGTTAAACCAGAAATCATTGCATCAGCCTCACCAAACTCAACCATCGCAGCGCCGAAATAGTTCCTGTCGCGCATAAACTTGGTTGCTTCGTATAAACTTACCCCTTTACGTTGACGTTTGTTATATAGAAAATCGGCATATTTTTTAGACCTTGCTGGTTCTAAAGCTGGCTCAATAATTTGAACCCCCTCTAAATCCAAAGCATTTTCTTCTATCAGCTGCTGAATCGTTTCTTTGTTCCCTAAAAGGATAGGAATTGCAATGTTATCATCCTTAACAATCTGTGCTGCTTTTAAAATTTTGTAGTTATCAGCCTCTGCAAACACCACACGTTTTGGTGCCGATTTAGCTTTGTTGGTTAAGGCACGCATAATGGCATCATCCATACCTAAACGACGTTTCAATTCTTCGGCATAAGCGTCCCAATCGGTAATCGTTTTGCGAGCAACGCCAGATTCTATTGCCGCTTTAGCTACCGCCATCGACACGTTAGTCATTAAACGGAAATCCATTGGTTTTGGAATAATGTACTCCTTACCAAACTTGATATTACGCTCATTATAAGCCATATTAACCGCCTCTGGAACGGTTTTTCTAGCCAATTCTGCAATGGCACGAACGGCTGCAATTTTCATCTCCTCGTTAATGCTGGTAGCTCTAACATCTAAAGCTCCTCTAAAAATATACGGGAAACCTAAAACGTTGTTAACCTGGTTTGGATAATCTGAACGACCAGTTGCCATGATAATATCCTTACGGGCATTAATTGCCAAATCATAAGCAATCTCTGGGTTAGGATTAGCCATTGCAAAAACGATAGGGTTTTTAGCCATCGATTTTAACATGTCTACCGTTACGCAATCTGCAGACGAAAGACCGATAAAAACATCAGATTCTTTCATCGCTTCTGCTAATGTATTTAGGTTTCTGCTCGTAGCAAACTCTTTTTTAATATCATCTAAAACAGCTCTATCCGCACGGATAACACCAGTTCTGTCGCACATTACAATGTTCTCTTTTTTAGCGCCAAGCGAGACATATAAACGAGAACAAGAAATTGCGGCAGCACCAGCTCCATTCACAACAATTTTAACTTTATCTATTTTTTTCTTCTGTAAATCGCAAGCGTTTAATAAAGCTGCTGCAGAGATAATTGCAGTACCATGCTGGTCGTCATGCATAACAGGAATATTCATTTCCTCTTTTAAACGACGCTCAATTTCAAAACACTCTGGTGCTTTAATATCTTCTAAGTTTACACCACCAAATGTTGGTTCTAAAGCTTTAACTATTTTTACAAAATCATCAACGTTTTTAGTATCTAATTCTAAATCGAAAACATCAATATCAGCAAAAATTTTAAACAGCAAACCCTTACCTTCCATTACTGGCTTACCTGCTTCAGGACCAATATCTCCTAATCCTAAAACAGCTGTGCCATTGCTAATAACAGCCACCAAATTACCTTTAGCGGTATATTTGTAAACGTCTTCTGTGTTTTCTGCAATTTTTAAACAAGGCTCTGCCACACCTGGCGAATAAGCCAGCGTTAAATCTCTTTGTGAAGAATATGGTTTGGTAGGTACAACCTGAATTTTTCCTGGTCGCCCTTGCGAGTGATAATCTAGTGCGTCTTGTTTTCTATTGGTCTTACTCATAATATACTATTTGTAACAGGCAAAGTTACAATTATTTTCGCAGGGTATATATGATTTTTAAGGATTAGAAATGCAAAACTCAAGCTTCTATTTGCGGATAGTCCTGCTGTCTGTTTTACTTCGCAGTTAGCGCTATATGTTCACTACCATCACTTAGGTTTATTAAAAGAATTGATTGTACAATTATCATAGGAAAAAAGCGAAAATTTAGATCCTTTTATAAGCTAAAACAATTATTAACAAAGGTTAAAAATTTAACCTTACACTTCTTAGCAACTTAATATTCACTTTACATTGCACCAATACTTTTGCGCTGTTCAAGTAAGGGTGAACAATCATTTAACTAGAAACAACGATAAGAGATATGATTTAACATAAATAAAGGAAAACCGATTCTGAAGCAAAATCGGTTTCCTTAGGCAGTAAAATGGATTGAGCCCCCATACTGCTTAACTCAGAAACCATAAATATTAATCACTAAGTATTCAAAAATATGAAAATAAATCTACTAGAGTTACGCAAAACTGTTTTTATAATGTTAATTCTTTGCGTTCAAATCTCATCCATCTTTATTGCCCAACAAGTTCATGCTACAAGCAACATTAACATCGCTGATATTGGAAAAATTACTGGGAGAGTAATAGACGAAAATGGCCTACCCTTCCCTGGTGCAACAATTAAAATCGTACAAACTAGTCAAATCTTACAAAGTAATGCAGATGGTAGTTTCTCATTTAGCGTACCGGCTGGAACGTATACACTAAACATCTCCTTTCTATCTTATCAGTTACAAGTAATTGATAATGTAATCGTTAAATCAGGCGAAACTATCAATCAAACCATTAAGATGATTCCTGATCAAAAATCACTAAGTGAAGTTGTAGTTGTTGGTTATGGAACTCAGAAAAAAGAGAATTTAACTGGTGCCGTGGACCAAGTTACTTCAAAAGCCTTAGAAAACAGACCCCTTACCAATTTAACCCAAGGCTTACAAGGTGCACTACCAAACCTTAACTTAAAGATGATGGATGGAAGACCCACGCAATCTCCAAGTTATAACATTAGAGGTACAACTTCTATTGGCCAAGGTGGTAATGCGTTAATTCTTATTGATGGTGTGGAAGGAGATCCAAGCTTGCTTAACCCAAATGACGTAGAAACGGTAACCATGTTAAAAGACGCTGCTGCATCTTCAATTTATGGAGCAAGAGCTGTTTTCGGAGTGATTTTGATCACTACAAAGAAGCCGGTGGGTGGTAAAACTACCGTGAATTATTCTACAAATTACGCAACCAAAAGTCCACTACAAGTTCCTGATTTTGTAACAGATGGTTATACTTGGGCACGAATGTTTGCAGAAGCATTTGTAAACGGCGATGGTGCTTTTCCTCAAAACGCAAACAAGTCTCAAAAATTCTCTCAAGCATATTTGAACGAGTTTAAAAGAAGAGCTGAATCGGGACAGCCATATAATCAAGTAGAGATAGATCCAAGCACAGGAGAATATGTTTATTATGGCAGCACCGACTTTTACGAGCAATTATACAAAGAAAATACTGGCGCAAATGAACACAATGTTTCTCTAACCGGTAGTGGAGAAAAAGTCTCCTACCTAGTTTCTGGCAGATATCAAAAGCAAGCAGGCTTGTTTAAATATAATTCTGATGATTACAGCATGAAAAACTTTAGGGCTAGAGGTGCTATCCAACTTCTCCCTTGGTTAAAGCTAGATAACAATGCTGATTTCTCGGTAATGAACTATCACAACCCATTAAGTGTTGGTGAAGGTGGTGGTGTTTGGAGAAATATTGCCGATGAGGCCCATCCAACATCAGTCATGTTTAATCCAGATGGTTCTTTATCTATGTCTGCAGCTTATGGACCAGGTGATTATTTTTATGGCAAAAGCGGTGCTGATACCAAAAGACAGGTTTTTAGAAATACGACCTCATTATCTTCTAAATTCTTAAAAGACAAGCTTAGCGTTAATGGGGATTTTACCTTTCGCATAACAAATAATGACGTTGAACAAAAGAGAGTACAGTTGCCTTATAGTAACAAGCCAGGAGTTATTTCTTATTTAGGAACAACTACTAACGACCTATTATACGACAGAAGAGAAACGCAATACATTGCCAACAACCTTTATGCGTCTTATGAAGACACCTTCTCCAATGCACATTATTTTAAAATAATGGCAGGTTATAACTACGAAGAATCTACTTACAAACGCTTAGCAGCGCAAAGAAATGGTATTATTTTCGAAGATGCAACAGATTTAAACCTAGCATTAGGTCAGGCCATTACAACTGGCGGTGGTTACGAAAAATGGAATGTGTTTGGAGGATTTTCTAGACTTAATTATGCTTTTAAAGATAGGTACTTATTAGAAGTAAATGCAAGATACGACGGTTCATCAAAATTCCCATCAGACCAAAGGTTTGGTTTTTTTCCATCAGTTTCTGCCGGATGGAGAATTGCAGGGGAGCCATTTTGGAAAGTATCACCAAAATTCATATCTGATTTAAAAATAAGAGGGTCTTATGGCTCACTTGGAAACGGGAATATCGGATCTTATTTGTTCCAAGAGAATTTTTCTATCTCTCAATCTAGTATCATTTTAGGCGGCGTAAAACCTCAACGTACTGGACAACCAGGTGTTTTACCAGATGGATTAACTTGGGAAACATCAACTACAAGCAACATCGGGTTAGATATTTCTATGTTGTCTAATCGTTTAACATTTACAGGAGACGCCTATATTCGTAACACTACAGATATGTTTACTGTAGGTTTAACTGCACCAGCTGTTTTTGGAGCAACTGTACCAAAAGGTAATTATGCAGACTTACGTACCAAAGGCTGGGAAGCAAGCTTAACTTGGAGAGACAAAATTAATACCAAGAAACCTATTAACTATAACATCAGGCTAACGGTGGCAGATAACACTTCTAAAATAACTAAGTATAATAACCCAGATAAATTGCTTTCAGATTATTACGTTGGACAAACCATCGGTGAAATTTGGGGATACACCACAGAGGGTTTCTTTATTGACCAAGCTGATATCGATACTCACGCGAAACAAAGTCCGCAAATGAGGGCATCACCAACAAACATTTGGTACCCAGGAGATATCAAATTGCAAGATTTAAACAAGGATGGTTTTATCAATGTTGGTAAAAACACTGTAAATGACCCTGGTGATAGAAAGATTATTGGTAATGCCGCTCCAAGATATACTTATGGTGTAAGTATCGGTGCAGACTGGAATAACTTTTTCTTTTCTACATTTTTTCAGGGCGTAGCTAAACAAGATTGGTACCCAAGTACAGAAACAGAATTTTTCTGGGGGCAATATAATCGTCCATACAACAACATCCCTACATTCCATTTGGGTAACATGTGGACACCAGAAAACACAAATGCTTATTTCCCTAGAACAATGTCCCGTGCCGCTTCATCAAACACCAACAGAACATTGGGCGTTGCACAAACAAGATATTTACAAAATGTTGCCTATATCAGGATGAAAAATATCCAAGTGGGTTATAATTTACCAGCAAAGTGGATTGCTAAATTTAAAGCTAGTAGCGCAAGAATTTATTTCTCTGGAGAGAATTTATTTACTTACTCGCCACTTTACAAAATAACAAAAACACTTGATGTGGAGAATACAGTACCAGCCGATCAGGGTTTTAATTCAGGTGCCACAAATGGTGATGGATATAATTATCCTTTGCTAAAAAGCTATTCTCTTGGCTTAAGCTTAACCTTTTAATTATAAGAACTAAAGAATATTATTATGAAAATAAATAAGTTATGGTTCCTTTTAGCTATCATTAGCG
>SEDG01000160.1 GCA_004295885.1 Pedobacter sp.
GGAATATCTACCCCATAAATAAAGTTAATCTTGTTATCCCGCAGTTGCGGAATAATGCTTTCCCTTAATGTTTTGCCATACTCTTGCTGCTGATTACGGATAGCTTGATTGGCGTTCTCTAGTAAATCATCGGCAATTGAAACATTGTTTTTTTCCTTTTTACTTAATTTTTCTAACGCCAATAAAACTGGCATCCGCACACGGTAAAATTCATCCAAATTGGAAGAATAAATGGAAAGAAAATTAATGCGTTCTAACAAAGTAACATCAGCTCTGCTTGCTTCTTCAAGTACACGCTCATTAAAAGAAAGCCAACTTAAATCTCTGTCAAAAAATTCATTTTTTACAGTTGTGGGCATTCTAACTTAATTTACCGTAACCAATATAAGAAAACACATAAGCCAAAACCGCAGCAATTAAGCCAAACATAAAAATGTTATAAGCTATTCTTATAAGCTTGTATTTTCTGCCTAATACTACGCCTTGAGAATAAACATCGGTAATTAATGTTCCGTACAAAAACTCATTATCGTTCATTACTCTTACCATTCCTTTCGAATAATCATTTAAGGCCATTTTGTAGAAGTTGCCGAAAAATAGCAGGTTTACTTTTTTACGTTCTAAATCGTTATCTGTAAACAAACCATCTGGAATAGAAGGCCTTGTAGCCAAAATGGAAAAAATAATGGTAGATAAACTCACCATTAATAAAATGAAAGTCGGTACAATTAAAAAAGCGTTATCCTCTAACCTTCTTAAAACCAAACTCACAATTAATGACAGAATAATCGAGTTTACAGTAATTAGCAACTGTGCCTTATTATCCGCCATATCGCTCAATCGCTGGTTGTTTGATGAAGTAATACGAAACATCGTTTCAATTCCTTTATCAGGTCTTTTTTTATCTTTTTTGGTTAAAAGTTTTTCCTGTATAATAGGTTTATCATCCTTTTTTATGTCTAATTCAGGTTCTTCTTTTAGTTTATTTCTTAACTTTTCAATGTTTATTGCTTTTTGGTCGCTAAGTAGCAATACGCAATAGTCTGTATGGTATTGTTGAGTTTCTAAAAACTCGATGTCTTTTTTACGCCATTCATTTTTGCTGATGTCTTTATTATAAAGCAACTCAACTTCTTTGTGCATCAGCTTTCTTTTTGATAGTGATTGGCAATTTGCATAGTTGCCTTAACTACGTCTTGGGTGTGTTCTAAGTTATGGTAAACCAGATTTTCATCGTGATGAGTATGGAAATAATCCATTACAAATTGTTTCACATCTTCTAGAAGGCGTTTGTATTTCATTTTTATCTAATTGAGAAGTAGTTTGATGGTGTGTTTTTTTTTCGTAAAACGATAGATTTGTTAATATTTATATAATTAATTACATATTTACGAAAGATAGGGAATTTTATTCATGGCATATCAAAAACCCCATAAAATGAAAATTGTTTTATCTAGGCCTTATTAATTAATCCAAATAATGAAAATTCTTAAAACTTTTTGTTTTTTAGTTATTCTGCTTTTTACTGTCGGATGGAAGAGTGACGATTCATTTAAATCGGCAGTCACTGCCACACTTCGTAAGCAAGTATTAGAGGAAGCCAAATGAGCACTGCAACAAAAACCCGTTACTGTTACCGCAGAAATTGCCAGTAGAAGTGCGGGTGGCAAAAATGATTTTTATTCTGAAGGTGATTATTGGTGGCCAAATCCAGAAAAACCAGAGGGGCCTTACGTCCAGAAAGACGGACTAACAAATCCACAGAATTTTGTTGCCCATAGGTTAGCGATGATTCGGTTTAGCAAGATTATAGGAGCTTTAGCTTCGGCTTACAAAATAACTGGAGAGGAGAAATATGTTAAACAAGCTGCAATTCATTTCAACGCTTGGTTCATCAATCCAAATAGCAAAATGAACCCTAATCTGTTATATGCTCAAGCCATTAAAGGTGTGGCCACGGGGCGAGGAATTGGAATTATCGACACTATTCAATTGATGGAAGTTGTGCAGGGAATTATCGCCATGCAAAACTCAAAATCGATTTCGAAAACAACTGTTGACGGTGCTAAAAAATGGTTTGCTGAATATTTAACTTGGTTAACTACCCACCAATATGGCAAAGATGAAATGAATGCAAAAAACAACCACGGAACTTGTTGGGTAATGCAAGTAGCTTGTTTTGCCAAATTTACTGGTAACAAGGAGTTGATGGATTTTTGCACTGATAGATACAAAAAGGTTCTCCTTCCTCAACAAATGGAAAAAGACGGAAGCTTGCCTTTAGAATTAAAACGCACAAAACCTTTTGGTTACTCTCTTTTTAATCTTGATGCTTTCGCCACAATTTGCCAGTTATTAAGCACAAAAAAAGATAATTTATGGACCTACGAAAATGATGGTAAAGAAATAAAAAAAGGAGTGGAATTTTTATATCCTTTTATCGCCGATAAAACAAAATGGCCTTTTGCAAAAGATGTAATGCATTGGGAAAGTTGGCCTGTAGCACAGCCTGCTATCCTATTTTCTGCAATCGCCTATCGAAATAAAGAATGGTTTAAAACTTGGCAAAAAGCAGAACACAATCCTAAAAACGAAGAAGTAATTAGAAATTTACCAGTTAGGCATCCAATAATTTGGATTGACTAGCCGTTGCATAAATATTACAAACAAGATAATTACATCTTTGTTAATGTTAAGATAATTCCACCCTAAATGAATACCCGTAGCAACAAATTTCAGTTTTTTCCATTTATAATTTGTCTATTAATTCCACTAGCCATCGGCGCAATCGGTGGTTTTTTAACTTTCGAATCCGTTAGAACATGGTATACTACTTTAAATAAACCATCCTTTAATCCGCCTAATTGGATATTTGGTCCAGTTTGGACAACGCTATATATTTTAATGGGTATTTCGTCTTATTTGGTTTGGCAAAAAAGAAAGATTGTATCTGGATATTCTTGGGCAGCTGGTGTTTATTTTTTACAATTATTGCTTAATTTAATGTGGTCTTATCTATTCTTTTACCAGCAACAGATTGGTTTTGCACTCGTAGAGATTTGTATTTTGTTAGTAACGATAATTGTAAATGCATTTATTTTCTATCGCATAAACAAAATCTCTGGCTTACTATTTATACCCTATATTCTTTGGGTCAGTTTTGCGTCTTATTTAACTTATTCTATTTTTATTTTAAACTAGTTTAAAAAGAAAACGATATTTTTATAGGGTGATGTATCCTAAAAAGCTGTTCGTTTTATTTCTTATGCTTTTGGTGCTACAAGTTCAAGCACAAAAGGTTGGCTTAGTTTTAAGTGGCGGTGGGGCCAAAGGTTTGGCTCATATAGGTACGCTCAAGGCACTCGAAGAGAATAACATTCCAATAGATTATATTACGGGAACATCGATGGGAGGTATTGTTGGTGCAATGTACGCAGCAGGCTATTCCCCATCGCAAATAGAAAAGATAGCTTTAGGAACTGATTTTCAGGATTGGGTTGCCGGAAAATATAAGAGCGATTACAGTTATTACTTTCAGAAAACCAGCGCAAATGCTTCTCTACTTACTGCAAAACTATCAATCGACACTAGCCTACGATTAAATTTTCGCTCGAATATTGTAAATGATATCCCTCTTAATTTTGCGCTTTTAGAACTATTTTCACAAGCATCGGCCATTTCAAAAGATAATTTTGACAACTTATTTGTGCCATTTCGATGTATGGCATCTGATGTTTTATCTCAGAAAAGCCTTACTGTTGGCAAGGGAAGTTTGGCAGAGGCAGTTAGGGCAACGATGACGGTTCCATTGGTTTACAGACCGATTAAGTTAGACGGAAAGTATGTATTCCACCACTAACTTTGCACCTGTTGCCGAGCTCATTAAACGTGGCTATGATGCGACGATGGCAGATATGGCTAATATAAAAAAAGCCATTTCAAGAAGAGTTAATAATGAAGAATTAACGGCAAAACGTTTAGTTTTTAACGAACGTAAACCAGATTTGGTTTTTAGTAATGTAACGGTGTCTGGCGTAAATTCTCAACAAAAAAAATATATAGAGCGTCTTTTTAAAAGTGATAATGCAACCTTCAACTTAGCAGATATTAAACGCGGTTATTATAAATTAGTGGCTGATGAAACTTTTGAAACTGTTTATCCAAAAATCTCTTATCACCCAGAAACAGATAGTTACAATTTCGAAATTGTGGCACAGCCGAAGAAAAGTTTTAAGATAGATTTTGGCGGTAATATTTCGTCGAGGCCAATAAGTAATGTTTACTTGGGTTTACAATATAATTACCTTAATCGCAAAGCTTATACCGTTGGTGCAAACTTTTATTCTGGTAGATTTTATGAATCGGCTCAAATAAGTGGTCGAATAGATTATCCATCTGGATTGCCTTTATATCTCGCAGCAGAGCTGACTTATAATCACTGGAATTTTTATAACACCAGTCAGATTTTTATTGAGAACCCGCATCCAACTTACATTGAACAAGCTGATAGAAAAATTGACTTGAAATTTGGAATGCCGCTGAATAAAAATGCCAGACTAACCTTAAGCACCGCTTTTATCAACAACAACGATAGATATAGCCCGACCAATTCATTTGCTGTTGGAGACATATTAGACAGGACAGTTTTTAATGGTTTGAAAGCTGGTTTGACATTCGATAAAAACTCCTTAAACCGAAAACAATATGCCGACAGAGGGCATAGCTTTTTACTAAGCGTGAATTATACCACAGGGAAAGAAAATTACACACAAGGTAATATCTTTAGAACATTGCCCTCATTTACAAAACAAGTTGGCGTTCAACGTACTTTTAGAGAGTGGGGAAGTATTAAACTAAGTGATGAACATTATTTTCTCCATACCAAAAAATACAGTTTAGGCTATCTAGTAGAGGGTGTAATTTCAAATCAGCCTTTATTTTTCAATTACTACTCATCCATTTTAGCTGCCCCGGCATTTTACCCTTTGCAGGACAGCAAATCTTTATTTTTAGCAAACTTTAGGGCAACCAGTTATTTAGCTGGCGGGTTAAAAAACGTATTCCACATTAAAAAGAATTTCGACTTTAGACTTGAAGGTTATTTAATGTTACCTTACAAAGAGTTTCAACAAGACGGATTGCAAGGGGTGAAATACGCAGATGCCTTTAGCAAATGGCGTTACGCAGGAACAGCAGGCTTAGTTTACCATACGCCAGTTGGGCCAGTAAGTTTTAGTTATAATTTATACGACGATAACAATAAAAGAAACGGAGTTTTACTACATTTAGGATATCTAATTTATAATAAACGGTCTATAGAATGAGAAATATAATTGTATCGGTTTTAATGTTTGTTTGTGGCAATTGCTTTGCGCAAAATGCCGACATCAATAACTTTTTAGTGAAGGAAAGCTTATTAAAAAACAGCAAGCTTGCCATCATTGCAGCCGATTCACTTGAAAATCCGTTAGAGCAGATTAATGGAACTTATACCTTTAGCGTCAGTGGTTTTACTCAGCAATTGACTTTTAATGATGGTGTGGCTATTTTGCCATTGGCGATTGATAAATCTACTTTTGTTTACATTAAACACCAAAACGATAAAGGCACACACAGCAAATTACTATATGTTTATAAGAAAGAAGGAGATTTAAATCCTTTCACCATCAGCAGAATTTTCTTAATTATTGTTCCCTTAATAATCGTAGTTCTTGCCTTCGCCTTCAAAAAATTCATTTACATTGCTGTTATTCTACTCATCATTTTTATGATTTTTAGTTATAGCAATGGCTTAAATATTTCTACATTTTTTGAAACCACGTTTGACTATCTGAAGAATTTAGTTTAGAAAAGTTTATTAGTTCGTTGGTATCACTAGTTCATTGGGCGTGATGTAGCTTTAGATAGTAGCACAGACCTTAGATTATCTGAAGAATTTCGTCTAGTTGGTTTCATTGGTATCACTAGTTCATTGGGCGTGATGCAACTTTAGATAGTAGCAGAGACCTCTGTTAAATAAACTGGATAGCAGCGGTATACTTTGATAGCTAAAAGCTAGCAAAGATTTAGCGGATAGCCAGACTAACTCTAAAATTGCACTGCAACTGCTTTTCGAAAAATCATCATTTTAATATGGCCGAGATACCGTTTAGGCCAGTCGTAAATCAAAAATCTTAACTCGTCAATTAAAAAGGCATTCCTATACCAAAATTGTATTGCATGAAACGGTATCTATCGGGAGAGTGAGTTGCTAAATAATTAGCCTTAAACTCTTTTGCGCCATTAAAGTATTTCCCAATAACCCATTGGTCTGAACCATCAAATTGTGGGTCTTTTAGTTTCAAGCCCAAATCGAACCTAAACACAAAAAACTGAACATCATACCTGAAACCAAAACCTGTTCCTATGGCAATTTGCTGTCCCAATCTTTTAAAATCGAAGTAAGTTTCTGGTTTAGGGTTGTTAGGAGAGATATTCCACACGTTACCTGCATCGAGGAAGGTAGCGCCTCTAAGTTTGCCGCCAAACAATTTATTAACTAACATGAATCGATATTCTAAATTGGTTTCAATTCTCATTTGCCCCAATTGATCGATACCGTAAGATGCCTTTCTTGCAGCCTCACTTTTAATAACAGCCCTATTATAGTTACCAGGACCTAATGTTCTAGCCTGCCAAGCACGAACGCCATTTGAGCCTCCAGCATAAAATAATTTCTCGAATGGCACAGAAATAGAGTTTCCATAGGCATAACCTACTCCCCCATTTATCCTCGCAACAAACTGGCTTTCTGCACCTAAGCTTTTATACCAACGTACATCTACCTCAGGCCTAACGTATTGATTAAAAGGCAAGCCAAAGATAGTACCATAATCTCCATTTTGAGGATCGTGTTTATCTCCTGCCAAGCTAGATATGGCTCCTAATAAATTACCAGCAATATCTATGTTTCCTCTAAAATAAACGAAGGTTCTGTTTTGTAATAATTTATCAGCGTTTAAAGAATAGGCATACTTCATTCCCAAGGTAAAATCCTTACGAGCAAGTAATTGAATATTATAAGAACTGTTCCTTAAAATTTCTTCATTTACCAAGTAATTTTTATTTGTTTTATCATTGGTATCAATTAATACACTACCAAATCGATACTCAAAATTTAATGGGGTAAATGAGTGAAGTTTAGATTTTGTTTCCACCCAATCATAAGTCACCGAGTTGATAAAAATACGACGAATGGTAATATCTTTTTGTAAAGCATAAAGGTAACTCGTTGAAAACGTTGTGTAGGGCATTCCATTTTTACCCATCATAGGGATAGCAAAAGGAATCATTAACCTTGGCACAGTTAAACCAGCACTTACCGAAAAATCTCTTTGATAGATGTTTTTGAAAATAGGGACACCCTTCTCATTGAGCATTTGCAAACCACCTTTTATTTGAAACTGAAATCGCTCTGCGCCTCTTAAAAAATTGTTGTCGGTATAAGTGTTACTAACGTTAAACCCCAGTGTTCCACTATTAAAAGGAACCTCAATTTCCATCCGATCACTTCTCCTTTTCTGCGGAATTAAGAATATAACTGGGTCTATTTTAGCAGTACTATCTTTTGCCTTTGTGTAATCTATTTTTACGTTTTTGAAAACGTTTAATTCGTACAACCTATCATACGTTAGCACTTCTTTTCTAATATCGTATGTTTCTCCTTCTCTAATAAAATCGTAGCGTACAATTGGGTTTCTTCTGAACCTTTTTGAAAGGTCTGTAAATTTAACTCCTCTAAAAGCCTTTTTATTTTTTAATGAATCAGACAATTTATTTAAGTCTGTAAAACCCTCCGAATTTTCGGCGATAAGAATATTGGTTTCACCAATTGCATAGGTTCTGTGTTTTGAACCATCCAATGGATTTTCTATAATTAACTTCACGCCTACTTTACTGTTATTCTGATTTGAATCTGGACTATAAGTAATATACTGACGAACAAAATCATAGTATCCATTTTGGCGCATCATCTGATAAATTTGTTCTCTTTCGTAGGTTAGTGAATCAGCATCGTATTGTTTGCCAACGCGTAAATGAGTAAATGAATCTTTATGAGATAGGTAAAGGTTTTTAATTGTGCTGTCAGGAATTTGATAAGTAATTCCATTTACAAAAAACGGTGGACCAGGTTTAGCGACAAACCTCAACTTTGCTTTTTTGTCTTTTACTTCTATTTCAGATTTAACCTTTGCCATAAAGAAACCTTTGCTTTTCAGGTATTTCTCTATTTGGTTTCGGGAAATTTCGACTAAAGCGCTATCTAAAATTGGAGGCGGGTCGCCAAGAGGTTTGATATTACTGGTTTTATATTTGCCATTTTTGGTGTTAAAAATATTGTAAATAGCAACGTTTAGACCTAAAATTGAAGGGCGAATATCTTTTTGAATGTAGTTATAAGCATTTTCTTCATAAACTTTATCTATGCTATCAATTTTAACCTTCTTAACTATAGATTGATAGTCTTCAATATATTTTGTTGAAGAACATCCTGCCACAAAAACAAGAATAAATAGTAATATTGTAAGAATTTGTACCTGCTGCTTATAGTTATTATCGTATGCTTTCAAAATCTCAAATCAGTTTTATAAAATCGCTACATCAAAAGAAGTACCGCAAAGAAAGTGGGATATTTATTATTGAAGGTATAAAATCTATCACAGAATTCATAAATTCAAGTTATCAGTTAAATAGCATTTATTTTACCCCTGCTTACGCTACATCATTACCTAAAAACCTCACAAATATAAAGTTATTTGAAGTAAACAACGCCGAATTAGAGAAGATTAGTACTTTGCAAACCCCACAAGGAGTTTTAGCCTTGGTTCATATACCTGCTAAACAAGAAATAGACCTTAATAGTTTGAAAGATTCCTTTTCTTTAGTGCTGGATGATGTTCAAGACCCAGGTAATTTTGGAACGATTATCCGCACTGCGGATTGGTTCGGGATAAAAAATGTAATTTGTTCAGAAAACACAGTGGAAGCTTATAATCCTAAAACCGTTCAATCTACCATGGGTTCGTTATGCAGGATGAATGTAAGTTACACTGAACTTAATTCGTTCTTATCAAAAATTAAGCTCCCGATATTTGGCGCTTTGTTAGATGGAAATGATATTTACAAAACTAATTGGGGCAATGAGGGCCTAATTTTATTGGGAAATGAAGGGCATGGAATTAGTGATTTACTCTTAGAAAAAATTACAACTCCAGTTACTATTCCCAGTTTTGGAAAGGCCGAATCATTAAATGTTGCCGTATCTGCAGCCATATTTTGCAGTGAATTGAGTAGAAATAAGAAATAAATTGAAATAAAAAGCAATCAGCTTTGCATACTAACTTATAATTGTTATTTTTGCAACCTTGAATTTAAAAGGTCGAGTGGCCGAGAGGCTTAGGCTCAGCTCTGCAAAAGCTGCTACAGCGGTTCGAATCCGCTCTCGA
>SEDG01000823.1 GCA_004295885.1 Pedobacter sp.
TACGAAGCGCAAATTACAGCGCAATTAACCAAAGACTTAGATAGATACAGCGGTCACCTCACCCGTGTTGAAGTTCACCTATCAGACGAAAATGGAAGCAAAAGCGGTATTAACGATAAGAAATGCTTGTTAGAAGCCAGATTTGAAGGCAAACCTCCCATCGTAACCAGCGACTTGGGAAACACTTATGATTTAGCCTTAAAAGGTGCAACAGAAAAACTAAAACACGCTTTAACAACCGTGGTAAGCAAATTACAAGAGAAAGTCTAATCAGCGTTACGGGCTATGAAGCCTGAGCGCATAAACAAAATGCCGCGTCATTGAGAGGCTTTGCTCTTCGCAAAACGTGGCAATCTATTGAGTAGAACTTAAGTACAAGATATCAAAGACCGATTTATTCGGTCTTTTTTTGTTGGCACTTGCTGTTTACAAACGGTTTGTGCTTTCAGTACGTAAGTAAATAATCAATTTTTTGCTCACGTCGAGTTCCATAAAATTGCTCTGTCCTTATCAAATCACCTTTTTCATTGTAGCTAAAGATTTTTCTGTAAATCATTATGCCTTTAAATACACCGGCATTCCAAGTGTATAATGCATCAGGAAAAAACGTCATTGAATTAAATTGCACCTCAATTTCCTTCAGTTTTTCCCCATCATAAATAAACTTTGCTATCTTAAAGTTAGAGTCCAATCTAGCCTCATAAGAAGAAATACGTCCCTTGGTATCGTAACCATATAGAAAATTAAAGTTCTTTTTAGGTGGCATCTCATCCTGAGAGCGCTTCTGTACCAACTTACCATTTTTCCAAGCATACTGTATGACTTTCATTAATGTACTTTCTTTTGGAGTCACATAAAATTCCTTCGATTCAACGAGCTTACCTTCTCCATTATAACTATACTCCATTCTTTTCTTAGCCACCGAACCCGTAAGCTGACTCACCATTTCCACAACATCCAAACCTTGATAACGATAATTTCGCTGTATAGATAACCTACCAGCATGATAATCACTCCGTTGTAACAACTTGCCTGTAGCATCGTACTTAAATATTGCACTGCCACCTGCAATTGTATCACCCTTGCCATTATAATCCATATTATAAAAATGCAAAGGAACCCCAACAGCACGATAGGTTGTTTTACTGGTCCATATCGTTTTATTCTTTAACCGTTGCGAACGCCAACTCCAAGTTTTACCATCATTACTATTCACATAAGTAGTAATCGAC
>SEDG01000824.1 GCA_004295885.1 Pedobacter sp.
ATAAGTTACGATTCGCAGCAATATCCAGCGTTTGCTGCAGAATTAGGTTCGGGAATCATGAGCACTTATGTAAGAAGGCCAACTGTACCTGCCGAAAGTATGGATGCCCTAATTAATAGGTGTTTGGGAAGTGCAGCCAACGGATTAGGTTATTACATGTATCATGGTGGTTCTACGCCCAAAGGGGATTTCTTTTTCAGCGATGAAGCTTATGGCTATCCCAAAATATCTTATGATTTTCAGGCGCCAATAGGAGAGTACGGTCAGGTTAGACCAGCTTTTCATCGCTTAAAACTCATTCACTTTTTCTTGAAAGATTTTGGAGATGTGCTAGCACCAATGGTGGTTACACTTCCGCAAGAAAACGACAAACTGAAACCAGAAAATTTAGAAACCTTACGTTATTCAGTTCGTTCTGATGGTAAAAGTGGATTTTTGTTCGTCAACAATTTCCAAGACGATGCAAAACTAACTGACAAATTAGGTGTAACGGTGAATGTTAAAACTAAAACCGAAAATATCTCTTTCCCCATAAATATTAAAAGTGGAGAAAATGCGATTTATCCTTTTAATTTGGATTTAAATAGCGTTAACTTAAAATATGCAACGGCACAATTGCTAACTAAAGTCGGTTCAGTAGAAAAATCTGCCTACGTGTTTTTTAGTAATGATGGCGAAAAACCTGTTTTTGTTTTTGCTAAATCAGCTGGTTTAAAAATCAATAACATTTCTGCTTGTACAATCTCACAAAGTGTAAATGAATGGCGTGTAAGTCCGAATGAAGCAACAGCTGAGTTTAGCATCGTAAAAAATGGCAGTAAAACGAGTGTGCTTGTGGTTAATAAAGAAACCGCATTAAAATCTTACCTCATTAACACGAACAATCAGAAAGCCATTTACTTTTCTGAAGCTTTAATTTTACAGGATAAAGATGAATTGAAATTTCTTTCGTTGGCAAAGCCGAATTTTGGGTTTTCTGTTTATCCAAAATCATCGATTTTACCTTTGGCTGATGTCAAGCTAACACAAGGTAACAGAACATCGCCCTTGGCTAATTATAACATTAGTTTGCCAGAAATTATACCCGAATTGGTACAGAACCTAACTGGTGAGGATAAAGTGCAAGTAAAATTACCAGTATTAGCCAAAGGATTGAATGATGTATTCTTAAAAATAGATTATTTAGGCGATGTAGGTTTGGCTTACCTAGACAATAATTTGGTGGCCGATGA
>SEDG01000161.1 GCA_004295885.1 Pedobacter sp.
TATCCCTACGATAAGTTATTAGTTATTGGAACAGACGACCAGTTAGCGAATATCAAACCGCTGTTTGAAGGAATAGTTGATGAAACTTTAGTATCCATACCGATGGAAGACATGTCGTTACAAAAAGTTGTGATTAACAGTAAATCAGGTGTTTTCGGACAGACCATTAGAAATTCAGGAATTAGAGAACAAACGCAAGGTTTGGTTGTAGGGATTGAAAGAAATGGAGAACGTATCTTAAATCCAGATTCAAATTTAATTTTCGAAAATGGAGATATTGTTTGGATTGTAGGTAACAATAAAAAGATACCAGAGTTGTTGAAATAACAACTTGCCACCTGATGGGCTATCAGGTGGCAAGTTTTTGAATTTACTTAATAGTTGTTTATCATAATATATTGCCTGCCGGAATAACTTTACTCTGCTATCCTAAACCCAGTTTCATACCATCCTTCTGGAACCGTGTCATCGGCAATTCCCTCTTTAAACCCTGCAGCAAAAATTCCTGCCGGATTAAACTTCTTGTCATTTACCGTTGTCTTGTTGGAGGAGAATAACAAGCTTAATCCAAAAATGTAAAAGGAGCCAATCGGAAAATCATAACTAAATGTTTGCTCGGCTGTCACTCCTTGCCCTTTTTCTAAATCTATATATTGAGTTTGCGCTCTAAACCCCAATGCCTTTCCCAGGTTAAAGAATACAGGTTGGATCTGAATACTCACCTTGTCTGTATTCTCTGGGAACCTAATGTTTTTAGAAACCTTAAAGGAAGGAATGGTAATGTTTACCTTTTCATCCTCATAAGCTACCCTTGGCATTAGTAAAAGCGAGTCTACCAACAAGGAATTGGTGTTAAACTCAAAACCCTTTAGTCTATTGAAACTTTCCGTATTAAATACGATTTTTCCATCAAGTTCTAAATGCTGATTAACAATGATGGAGATAGCAGAATTCATCCTGTTTACCATTTGCCGATCATCAAAGTCATTAACCAATCCCTTAAAATGAAATCTAATGTGTTTAGCGAAAGGACTAACTAAACTACCAAAAAGCGATGCGCTTTTTTTTGTGTTTGCTGTTTGTTTTACATTACCCTTTCCAGGTTTTTGCGAAACCGTTGATGTTGTTTCGTCATAGCGCCTAAAGCTAAGGTGGCCTAGGCTGCCTCTAAAATTTTTTCCGTCAAATAAAGCCATAAATTTTAATTTATTTAATATCCACTAATCATTTCGGGATGATTGGGTATTCGGCTATTGTTGAAGTAATTCCCCTCCAGGCTTTCTTCGTATCTAAGTTATATCAAATCCGCGATAAATGCAAAACTAATCCGCGTCTAGTCCGCATTCGATGCGGACTAGACGCGGACTCAATGCGGACTGAATGCGGTCTCACTAAGGAGAAAACACGGCTAACAATAGGATAAGAGTTAAAGGAATATTAGCTAGCGAATGGGTGTCTTATACTTGATTATCCTTACAAAAAACGGATAGTTAAACGGTTATATACTTACAATGACAACAAAGATAAACGGCTATATCCTTACATTATATTTTCTTCAAACTGGTATATCCTTACAGTTTTGTTCAGTTGTTTTTTACTTCCCCAAAGCTTCCTTAACCATTTCCCTATTTGGCTTGGATACAGGAATCTTGTCATTATTATTTAACTGCAACATCCCACCATCCTCTTTCAGCCAACTTTTAACATAAGTTGGATTTATTAAATGGCTTTGATGTGTCCTAAGAAATCCCTTTGGCTTTAATTGGTCGGCGTATTCTTTTAAAGACTTTGAAACCAGAATATTTTCTCCCTCTAAAACGAACTTTGTATAATTATCATCTGCCTCGCACCTAATGATTTCAGCAATTTCCACATATCTTATTTCACTTTGTTGGGGTAAGGCTATTTTAGAACTTTCTTTACGCTTAAACGCTACGTCTGTTGCCAGCGTAGCGTTTTGTTTCTTTTCAGGCTCGTTAGTACCATTGACATTAACCGTATAATGATTTACGGGAAGCCCGTGATTAAAATTGTCTTTTTTTTTAGTGATTGAATTTACTATTAAAATGATCCCAAAAATTACCGCAATTACAAAAAATAGTGATAACAAGATTAAGAAAATTTCCCCAGCGCCAATGTTTAAAAAATCTAACAGCATAACAAATTTAAATTACCAAGTTCGACATTGAAAATGGTTTGACCAAAACTATATCGAACTAGAGACATTTGAAAAGCTAAATGAGTATCGGTAGTGATTGGGTGAGTATCTTGGCTGGTCTAATTTCATTATTTCCCTAAAGCATTCTTAACCATTTCCCTATTTGGTTTGGATACAGGAATTTTATCTCCATTTTGCATTAGCAAAATACCTCCGTCTTCTTTTAACCAACTTTTTATGTAAGCCGGATTTACCAAGTGGGTTTGATGGCAACGCAAAAACCCTTTGGGCTTAAATAAATCTGCATATTCCTTAAGCGATTTAGAGATTAGTACTTTGTCACCATTTTTCAAAAAGAAAAACGTATAAGTATTTGAAGCTTCACATCGCAAAATTTCTTCAATAGGCACATACCTTATTTCGTTTTGCTGAGGCAAAGCGATCTTTGCGTTATCATTAGGTTGTTTTAAATGTTGCAACAGAAAATTAAGCTGTTCATTTTTAGATTTTAATTTAAAACGATATTCTGCCTTGTCAACTGCAATTTTTAATTCCTCTGTATTTACAGGTTTTAACAAATAGTCAAGGGCTGCAAACTTTACAGCTTGTATACCATAATGGTCAAAAGCTGTTACAAAAATCACTTCGAACGATTTCTCTGGCACTAAACCTAGCAGGTCGAACCCTGTGTTGGCCCCCATTTGTATATCGAGAAATAATAAATCAGGTTGTTGTAATTTAATTAACGAGACAGCTTCTTCAATTTGAGTAGCCGTACCCACAACTTTAATTGAAGGACAGTAATTGTTTAACAAAATCTCTAGGTTCCTAAGATTCGGAGATTCATCATCAACTAAAATGGCTCTCATAACCATTCCCTTAAAGTTATCATTATCACTGTTCCATTTTCATCAGCATTCATATCTAAAATTATATTATTTTCTTTGTAGATACTGTTCAGCAACAAAAATCTGTTTTGGCTGAGTTTTAAACCGTAACCATCGTAAGATTTCGAAGTATCAAAACCCTTTCCATTGTCTCTTAACTCCAACATCAAATTTTTATCATTTTTAGCAAAGCTGATGTCAATTTCTCCAAATTTACCTTTTTCGGCTATGCCGTGTTTTACTGCATTTTCTACAAATGGCTGTAATAACATGGCAGGCATTTCAATGTTCAAATCAACATCTGGTTGGATATTAATTTGATAGTTAAATCCAAATCTCAACTGTTCCATTTGTAAATAATCGTCTAATAAAGCTTTTTCTTCAGTTAGGCTGATGAGTTCTTTGTTTTCTAAAACATTTCTAGTTAAACGAGAAAACTTACCCAAATACTGATTTGCTTCCTCAGTTTTCTTTTCGTTCATTAAACTTTGTATCCCGGCTAAAGCATTGAACATAAAATGTGGGTTGAGTTGAGAACGGATAGTAGCTATCTGAGTTTTAGCGATTTCTTTTTGCCGTTTTTCTGCAAGTATTTTTGTTTTACTTTTTCTTTTAATGTAGAGGACAATAACACCGGCAATGATTGCCATTCCACCAACAACTATTGCTATTAGACTGACGAATTCCTTGGTTGTTATATTTTTTGATCGGGAAATTCTTATTGGAAAGACATTATTTCCGAACTCGATTAACGTTGAATATTTTACTGGAGCGTTTTTAGAAATTATATAAAATCCATCATACTCAATTCTAATATCATAATCTGATATTGTTTTACTTTCCATTGAAGAAACAGGAATAGCAACATCGTTTGGAAAGTAATTAATCAGGCTCTCACTATATACCGTTTCTCCATCAGGCTTATAAACCTTTATTTTATATAAAAAACTCAGTTCATTGTATTTAGGAGTAACAATTAAAAATTTCTTATTATTTTTTTCTCCATTAATAGCTATTTCAGAATTAGGTTTTAGGATATCTAATCGTCCATTTTTAGTGCCGTAATCTTGAAGACTAACGGAAGTTATTTCTAATGGTACAATAGGCTTATCGTAAATAATTACTGAGGTGATTTTAAATTTATTAGGAAGTTTATAAAGCTCTAACCTTAGTTTTTTATTATAAATTTTAATATCTCCTAAGTTAACTATAATCTTACCAGGTAGGTCGCTATGCTTTGGATAAACAAAATCAACTTCACTTAAAACGGCATTATCCTTAACAATAACTGTATCATTTTCTATTAAGTTATACCTGTAATATTTTATACTATCTTTTGGAATGGTTAGCGATAACTTTATTTGTTTTGAACCTTTCAGCAAAACAAAATTATCTGCCCCGGTTTTTAAGCTATAATTGAATGCAGAGATATATTCAGTAGCTTCATCAATAGTTAAAGAAACTGTAGAAATTGAACTCGTTGCAGTAATGCCATAGTGCATTATATTTCCAAATTTATCTTTCGTCAAAGAAGCCTTATCCTGCCCAAAACAAGCTGAAGTAATCAATAAAAAAAGTAGTGTAAAGTATTTTCTCATCATTTTTTAGTTTAAGATTTCCTCAAACTTGCCGTTACTTATCAGATTAATAAATGACAAAGTAGTAAACAGACCTTATTAATTAGAATTATATAGAAACGACATAGTATTTATTTTATACTACTAATATTAAAACTAACTGATGTACCACCAAACGCTATTCATAAACCCGACAGCAACGAAAATCCTTTTTGTCAAGCTGGCCCTTCGACTTCGCTCAGGGTGACAGCACAAAAAGATTGTAGTGAATGGCGGGACTGATTTTATAAAAGGACGATTGCTTATTTTTCCTATTACCCCCACCAGTGCAAATAAATTCCGGTTTGTTTGATTATAAAATATAATGCTAGCGCATACAAGAACAATGCAATAGAACGATTAATAATATGGCTACTTAATTCGAATTTTTCTTGAATATATTGGGCAAAGTGTGCATAACCATAAAGCGCTAACGCTGAGCCCATACCAGAACCTAGACTAAAAATTACTAGCGATAAATAATTTGTTCGGATCCATTCATGCAGGATTACGAAATTACCAAAAAACAACCAAAAAGGAATTTGAACAGGGTTTAAAACCCCTAACAACATTCCATAAAACACACTTCCCTTTTTACTTCTATTATCTTCAGCTTTAGTTTTTGGAACTTTTTTACGATTTATCCAAGTGATAGTGCCCATGACAATAAAGAGTATGATCATGAAACAATCTACATAGGTGCCTAATTTTACCTCACTAATGTTCGACTCTAGATTTACATCACTCGAGACCCAACGAGCAAAACGCATCATCCCAAAAGTGAAAAAAACCTCTACAATAGAAAATGAAAGTATAAAGTACAATGCTTGGCGCATACCTTTATTAATGGTGAGCTGTGCCACGGTAAGGTTTATATTGCCTGGCGGAATATATCCCATTGCATTTAAGAGGATGCCTATAATTAAGGTTAAAAAGAGCATAGTTTGCTAAGATAGCTTTTTAAGTAATATGTTCTAAGTGGTAAATTTTAAGTCTTGGATTACAAATCCTTACTTGCGTTACAGGTTAAGTTGTTTTCTTTAATCCTTTCTCTTTATTCCTTAATCCATTTTATTTCAAATGTGCTTTTAAAAATTGGCCGGTATAAGAATCTTTCGCTTTTAGCAAATCTTCTGGCTTGCCTTCAAAAACAACATGACCGCCTTTGTCGCCACCTTCTGGGCCAATATCAATTACCCAATCTGCACACTTAATCATATCCATGTTATGCTCAATAACCAAAATGGTATTGCCTTGTTCGATCAATGTATTTAGTGCTTTTAATAGCTTTTTAATATCGTGAAA
>SEDG01000825.1 GCA_004295885.1 Pedobacter sp.
TTCGGGTTGAAGTGAAAAGAAGGACAGCTCCCGATAGTTATCGGGATGCTACGAAGACTTTACATTGTTTTTCAAAAGAAATTCTTCTATAAAATTTCGTCATTGCGAGGCTTGATTTTTCATCAGCCTAAGCAATCTTTCTTAACAGGATAGATTGCTTTCCCGAAAAGTCGAGACAGGATGTCGTTCCTCCTCGCAATGACGATTATATATAAAAAGGCGATAACCAATTAAGATTATCGCCTTTTAGGTTATAAAAATTAAGCTACCAGAACTTAACGTAAATCAAGGTAATCATCAACAATGTTATTACGATTAACACCAAGGTAGATGGTGCAACTTTAAACATCGATTTATCTAATTCGAACGCTTTAGGGTTAACTTTCGGACCCAATAAGCTTAAGCTGACCATCACAATCATGGTAAACATAAAAGATAAACCCATGCAGATTAAGAAGGGAATTTCGTAAACACCATCTTTATTAATATAAGCCGTATACAAGAAATTATCTGGACCGAACCAAGTTGGTGCATAGTTATTAAATACTACTGAAAGTAAAAATCCAGTCACTAATCCAGCAATTGCTGCGGTACCTGTGGTACGTTTCCAGAACATACCTAAAATGAACATCGCAAATACACCCGGACTAATAAAACCTGTATACTTTTGGATAAAAGTAAATCCTCCTTCGCCACCAATTCCTAATAAATCGTCCCAAGTTAATATTACAGAAACAATAATAGCTGCTAGGATACTCCATCTACCAACAACAACAAGTTTTTTATCGTCTGCAGTTTTGTTGATGTATTTTTTGTAAATATCTAAAGTCCAAATAGTAGAAATACTGTTCGCCTTACCAGCCAAAGAAGCCACAATTGCTGCCGTTAATGCCGCTAATGACAAACCCTTTAGTCCAGTAGGTAAAAATGTTAGTACCGCAGAGTAAGCATTATCTGCGATTACCTTACCATCTGGTGCCATTTCATGTTGTAACGCACCGTTTCTGTGTAATACGTAAGCTGCAATACCCGGCAACATTACAATAATTGGCATACCTAATTTCAAAAATCCTGCAAATAAAATTCCTGTTCTAGCAGTTTTTAAATCAGCACCCAACGCTCTTTGCGTAATGTATTGGTTACAACCCCAGTAGTTTAAGTTCACAATCCACTGACCGGCAAAATACATAGCGATGCCAGGCAACGCTAGATATTTGTTCACATACTCTTG
>SEDG01000826.1 GCA_004295885.1 Pedobacter sp.
TCTTTCACACGTTGAGCAGTGTTGTAATGCTCATCGCCTAAAACAGCTGGAGAAAGGATACGAGAAGTAGAATCTAGTGGATCTACCGCAGGATAAATACCTAGCTCAGCAATTTTACGTGAAAGTACAGTAGTTGCATCTAAGTGGGCAAAAGTTGTAGCCGGTGCAGGGTCAGTTAAATCATCCGCAGGTACGTAAACCGCTTGCACAGACGTAATTGAACCACGTTTAGTTGAAGTAATACGCTCTTGCATTAAACCCATCTCAGTTGCCAATGTTGGTTGGTAACCCACCGCAGATGGCATACGACCTAATAGTGCCGATACCTCAGAACCTGCTTGAGTGAAACGGAAGATGTTATCAACGAAGAAAAGGATATCTTTTCCAGCGCCTTCGCCATCACCATCACGGAAATATTCTGCAACAGTTAATCCTGATAACGCTACACGAGCACGTGCACCAGGAGGCTCGTTCATTTGACCGAATACCAATGTTGCTTTTGATTCTTTTAATTTTTCAGTGTCTACTGCGTTCAAATCCCATCCACCTTTTTCCATTGAGTGTAAGAAATCATCACCATAGTTAATTACACCAGATTCGATAAACTCACGTAGTAAATCGTTACCCTCACGAGTACGCTCACCCACACCAGCAAATACTGATAAACCAGCGTAAGCTTTTGCGATGTTGTTTACCAACTCCATGATCAATACCGTTTTACCTACACCAGCACCACCGAACAAACCAATTTTACCACCTTTAGCATAAGGCTCTAATAAATCGATAACTTTAATACCTGTAAAAAGTACTTCAGTTTCAGTAGATAAATCTTCAAATTTAGGAGGGGCATTGTGAATTGGGCGACCACCAGTTTTATCAACTGCAGTAATACCATCAATAGCATCGCCAACAACGTTAAATAAACGACCTTTAATTTGATCTCCAACAGGCATTTTGATAGGTGCACCAGTATCTATTGCATCCATACCACGTACCAAACCATCTGTAGAATCCATTGAAATGGCACGTACACGGTCTTCACCAAGGTGTTGTTGAACTTCTAAAACGATCTTTTGTCCGTTTTCTTTAGTAATCTCTAATGCAGAGAAAATTTTAGGTAAATGGGCATCGTTAGCAAAACTTACGTCAACTACCGGTCCTATAATCTGCGCTATTTTTCCAATGTTAGGCATATATTGTTTTTGATAAAATTATAAAAATCAAAATGT
>SEDG01000827.1 GCA_004295885.1 Pedobacter sp.
GGTAAGTATATCAAAACAAAAATTAACGTAATTAATCTTTAATCTTTAAAATCAGACATCATGAATATCGTAAATATATTAGAAGAAATTGAAAAAGTTGATGGCGAAATCTATGAAAGATTAAACCCTCGTAGAGCAGCAATGAAAGATTTTTTTAACATGGGTAAAAAAATCACCTTAGCCGCTATGCCATTGGCGTTAGGTTCTGTGTTTCAAAAAGCATACGGACAAAGTACACCAACAGCAGTTAATGACGTGTTAAATTTTGCTTTAGCATTGGAGTATTTAGAATATCATTTCTATAACCACGCATTAGTGGCTGCACCAACCCTAACTATTCCTGCAGGCGCTGCAACAGCGGCAATTACATTAATTAGAGACCATGAATCGGCTCACGTTAATTTATTAAAAGGTGCACTTGGTGCTTCTGCTAGAGCGGAAATTACCTACGCAATGACAGACTTTACAGCAGGCGGTACTTTTGGAGATGTGTATAGTAACTACGGCACATTCTTAGCTGTTGCTCAAGGATTTGAAGATACTGGAGTTAGAGCATACAAAGGTCAAGCAGGTGTATTGGCAGGAAATGCTGTATTAACGACAGCGTTACAAATTCATTCTGTAGAGGCACGTCACGCTTCACATATCCGTCAAATGCGTACTGCATTATCTGGTGGTACAACAGTGTACAAACCATGGGTAAGCTTAGGAGCAAGCGGACAAGCAAACGATTCTGGTGTACCTCAAGTAGATGCAGTTTATGCTGGTGAAGATGCAACTGTGCAAGCAGGGGTAACTATTACAGGTATAAATGGCAATGCAAACATTACCAAGGCAGTTGCCGTTGAGTGTTTTGACGAGCCTCTAGACAAAGCAAGCGTTGTAAATATTGCCAACCTATTCTTAAAAACAGGTTTCAAATTATAGTTGTTTTATTGGTTTATATTGAGGGAAGAGAACGCAGGTTTTCTTCCCTTTTTTGTGCTTGGAGCTGATTTTTTTTTTCTTTTAAAAGCCGGGTTAATCGCTCATTTTACAGAAGCTATTATTTAGCTATAGAAAAGCCTTTAAAGAAAACATCTTTGTTGGAGGTACTAATACCTGAAGGGACAAAACAAGTTAGAGAATAAGATACATCATTCAATAAAAATATATTGATGTAAACCGTAGATTTATTTTCGTCGTTAATGCCTTCCAGCGAGTAGGTTTTGATATTGTTCACTTGGCT
>SEDG01000828.1 GCA_004295885.1 Pedobacter sp.
GGATGTTTTAACAGAGCTGTAATAGTCCCTTTTTTATCATTCGAATGATTCTTCTGATTTTCAAAAGCCTGCGTTTCCTCTAAGTTTTTCCTTAAATAAAGAGCCACTAAAGAAAGTATGGCACCAATTACAAAAGGAATTCGCCAACCCCAGGCTAACATTTGCCCTTCTGTTAAAAACAACTTCTGCAAAGCCAGTTGAACAGCCAGTGCTAATAATTGTCCGCCAATTAAAGTTACATACTGAAAGCTCGAATAAAATCCTCGTCTACTTTTAGTCGCCATCTCACTCAAATAAGTTGCAGAAACGCCGTATTCCCCACCTACACTCAAACCCTGTAATAACCTTGCCGTTAATAGGAGGATAGGCGCCGCAACACCAATAGTTTGGTAAGTAGGTATAAAGGCAATCAATAAAGAACCCGTCGACATTAGCAGTACTGAAAAAACCATCGATTTTTTGCGACCAACTCTGTCGGCCAATCTCCCAAATATGTACCCACCCAATGGGCGCATTAAAAAACCCAAAGCAAAAATGCCTGCTGTGTTTAATAACTGTAGGGTCGCATTTCCTTTCGGGAAAAATGAGGCAGAGAAATAAATTGCAAAGGCAGAATAAGCATACCAATCATACCACTCTACTAAATTACCAACAGAGCCACCAAAGATGGCTTTAAGGCGACTAGAGGAGAATTTATTTGAAGGGTTTTGATTCATCGATTCTAAGCTAGAAAAAATTTGCTGATTGGAGTGAATGGTATATAAATTTATGTTTAATGTTCCTTTATTAGAGGTTTTTTCAATTATTATAGTTTTTGAACTATATTTAGCGTTATTAACGCTATCAACTCAATGTATAAAAAACTTTCGCTGCTACTGTTTTTAAGCCTATCATTATTTTCTTGTCAAAAGCCAATCGTTTTTCCTGAAGGTGCAGGTCCAGGTGAAACTGCAAAACCAGGTTCGGGTACTGAGACAACTGCAAATGCGATTTATTATGTAAAAGGGAATCTGGATGGTATAGCAATAAGCTGGATCATCAAAGATGAGTTTGATTCGAAGTGGGCTGCTGGTACTTCTGCTAGAAGTCTTCGTGACCAGGGTGTAGCCATTGGCTATACTGGTGGTTCGATTTCATTAATTACTACTGACCCAAGAGATTATTTTCCAAGAGTTACAATTGAATTTGGAACTACCAAAGTAAATTTTGATGACGATTTGTATAGTTA
>SEDG01000162.1 GCA_004295885.1 Pedobacter sp.
GTTTTTAATCCGAATAAATTAACGCAGAAAAAGATAGCAACCGCTACAATTGCCATTGTGGTATTAAAAAATGTACCGCTTGGCTTGCCAAACAACAAATCACTCACATAATCTGAACCAATTAAGGCGACAACTGCTAACGATGCCGCATTGCTAATTAGAATTATGGCGTTAACAGAAAAACCGATAGCGGGATGATAACAGTGTGCAAAAACCTTATAATAACCGCCCATTGCTGGTAACCTTAACCCAATTTCTGCATAAGTTAAAGCGCCACAAAGTGCTATGATTCCCCCTACAATCCATACCGCAAAAAAGATGGTATCATTTCCAGATGTAGCTGCAACTGATGCTGGGTTCCGAAATATTCCCATCCCAATTACTAGACTAACCACAATCATAGAAAGGTCGAAAAGAGAGAGTTGCTTTTTAGCTTGCATGAGAATAAGTTTAAGTTTGGAAGATAGTGAATTTAGTCTTTAGTTTAAAGCCCTAAGTCCAGCGTAACTACCTTGTGGCATTTACCGAAAATGTTCATTTGTGGAAACTTTGTAATTGATTTGCAAAGAGATTAGATTAAATTTGTAATGATGAGTTGTTGCTAGTTCCTAATGCATCATTGCGAGGAGAGAGGCGACGAAGCAATCTATTTTGCAGTGATTTTTCTTGATGAGATTCTTTGCTGCGCTCTGAATAACAAAAATTTATTATGGCAGAACCGATTTATAACGAAGATAGTATTAAGTCACTCGATTGGCAGGAACACATTCGCCGCCGACCAGGAATGTACATAGGTAAACTTGGAGATGGTTCTGCACAAGATGATGGTATTTATGTGTTGCTAAAAGAAATCATGGATAACTCTATTGATGAGTTTATGATGGGCGCTGGAAAAACTATAGATATTACTTTGAGCGACCAGAAAGTAAATATTCGCGATTATGGTCGTGGTATCCCTTTGGGTAAAGTGATAGATTGTGTTTCTAAAATGAATACTGGTGGTAAGTATGACAGCAACGCCTTCCAAAAATCAGTTGGAATGAATGGTGTGGGTACAAAGGCAGTTAATGCTTTATCAACTTCATTTGTAGTACAGAGTTATAGAGATGGTAAAACCAAAAAAGTTGAGTTTAGCAAAGGATTAATCACTTTAGAACATCCAGAAATTGAGACAACACAGCGTAACGGTACAGCGATAACTTTTTATCCTGATGAAACTATTTTTAGAAATTACCACTATATACCAGATTTTGTAGAAAGCATGATTTGGAACTATGTGTTCTTGAATACAGGCTTAGTCATCAATTTCAATAATCAAAAATATTTCTCAGAGCGTGGTTTGTATGATTTATTATCAAAACAGAACAAGCCAGAAGAAATTCGTTATCCGATAATCCATTTAAAAGGTCATGATATTGAAGTGGCGATGACACATGGGCAACAATATGGAGAAGATTACCACTCCTTTGTAAACGGTCAATACACCACACAAGGTGGAACACACCAAGCTGCGTTTAGAGAGGCAGTTGTAAAAACAATAAGAGAGTTCTATAAAAAAGAATTTGACGCGAATGATGTAAGAGCATCTATCATCGCAGCCGTCGCCATACGTGTACAAGAACCTGTTTTCGAATCGCAAACCAAAACGAAATTAGGGTCTGAGAAGATTGCCCCAGAAGGACAGTCTGTTAGAGGCTTTGTTAACGATTTTGTAAAGAAAGAATTAGACGATTATTTGCACAAACATTCAGATGTTGCCGATGCACTTTTAAAAAGAATCATCCAATCTGAAAGAGAAAGAAAAGATATTGCTGGTATTAAGAAACTTGCCAATGATAGAGCTAAAAAAGCATCGTTACACAATAAAAAGCTAAGAGATTGCAAAGTTCATTTTAACAGTGCGCATGAGAAAAGGTATGAAACTACCTTGTTTATTACCGAGGGAGATTCTGCGTCTGGTTCTATAACTAAATCTCGTGACGTTGACTGTCAGGCTGTTTTTAGCTTAAAAGGAAAACCATTAAACTGCTACGAATTAACCAAAAAAGTAGTTTATGAAAATGAAGAATTTAACCTTTTGCAACATGCTTTAAATATTGAAGATGGTTTAGAAGGTTTGCATTATAACAACATTGTGATTGCCACAGATGCCGATGTAGATGGAATGCACATTCGTTTGTTAATGATGACTTTCTTTTTGCAGTTTTTCCCAGATTTAGTGAAAGCTGGTCACGTTTACATTTTGCAAACCCCACTGTTTAGGGTTCGTAATAAAAAGGAAACTATTTATTGCTATAGTGAAGAGGAACGAAGGGATGCGATTGAAAAACTAGGCGGAAAACCAGAAATTACTCGATTTAAAGGGTTGGGAGAGATTTCCCCTGATGAATTTGGTTTGTTTATTGGAAAGGATATTCGCCTTGACCCAGTTATTTTAAAGGAACAAACCATTAAAAAGCTTTTGGAATATTATATGGGTAAAAATACACCAGAAAGGCAACAACACATCATAAAAAACCTACGCATTGAAAAGGATGAAGTAAAAGAAGGCGAGGAAGAAAGAAACGCAGCTAATACAAATTTAGAAGTTGCATAATTTTCAAGTTAACTAAAACAACATTTTTTTACGTATAATTGCATATCCCTATTTGTTATTAAAAAGTTACCCATAATTTATAATTATGGGAATAATGAATTTTAATTAACGAATATTTATGCCTTTTTCATCTGCTAAAAACTCATCAACTCGATTCGGGCTTGTTGTGTTTTTAATTTTATCTCTCTTTTTGTGTGCTACATTTTTTTATGTTCGCAATAGTAAAGGAAACGACTTAGTTCGTGATGTCACCCATCTTTCTGAATTAAAAGAAGACTATGCTTTAATAGATTCATGCATTGTGGTGCTTTACAATGCAGACAATAACTGCCGGTTATATGCGGTTACCGGTCAAAAAGCTTATATCAATAAATTTGTAGGCGATATTAATTTTGTGTCTCATATTCTGGAGAATATTAAGTTATCTACCACCCTTGACGATAAAAAAGCACCCCAGGATTTAAAAGGATTGGTGAATCAGAAGAAGGTTAGAACGGAACTCTATTTAAGATTAAGGCAACTTACTGACAGCTTAATCAACTTATCAACTGGAGTAGACACAGGTAATAAAATACATGCTGATGAAGATGGTAATGAGCTCACCTATAAGCAATTTAAAACGATGGTTACCATAGATACCATCAAAATTGCACCTAAAGCTCAAAAAGAAAAAAATTTAATTGGTCGCTTAGGAGATGCGATAAAACGTAAGGCACCAACTAAACAAGATAATTCTGTAAGTAGAGTAGTTAGAATAGAAACCAAATTAGATACTTCTAAAAAAGCGAAGGCCTTTAATAAGCTGCAATTAAAGAATATGAATAACTATTTCCGCAATTTATATGCGGCGAACAGCTTGTTGAAGAGCAATGAGATTATCATATTAAAGCTTAATACTAAAATAATAACAGAGATCGTTGCACTCTTACAAAACTATAAAAATAAAGAGATCGGCTTTGCCGCCCAAAATAGAGCGGAGATTAAAGGAAAGATTGATGGCACGTTTAATAGCATAAATAAGATTTTTGTATTCAGTATTGTCTTACTTATTTTATTAGTGAGTGCTATTTTATATAACCTTTGGAAAATTTACAAAAATGAAAGCGAACTCATTAATTATGGTCAAAAAGCTTCTCAATATGCCAATTCTAAGAGTAGGTTTTTAGCAAACATGAGCCATGAGATAAGGACGCCACTTAACTCTGTAATTGGTTTTTCTGAGCAGTTAAGTCAGGGGAAACTCGATCCGCAGCAAATTGAGCAGGTTGGTGCCATTAGAAGTTCTTCGGTCATGTTGCTAGATGTTGTGAACGATATTCTTGATTTTTCTAAATATGAAACAGGTAAGGTTAACTTCGACAAGATCTCTTTCATCCCGCTTGATGCGATAACAGAAGTGTTTAATAGCATAGCCATACAAGCTACAAACAAGGGAATTGAACTAAACAAAGATATTTCCTTTAAAAGAAATTTTTGTTTTTCTGGAGATTCGTTGCGTTTAAAACAAGTGGTGATGAACCTGCTGAGCAATGCAATTAAGTTTACTGATAAAGGTTCGGTTACGCTAAAAGCTGATGTTGTTTTAAGTGCCAAAAAAGGATTATTAACGGTTCAGATTATAGATACGGGAATTGGAATTGGAACTGAAGATATCGATATGATTTTTGATGAATTTGCCCAAGTCTATTATTCATCTACCAAGATTAAGCAAAAGGGAACAGGTTTAGGCTTAGCAATTTGTAAGCGGATAGTAGAGTTTCAAGGTGGGCAAATTGGAGTTGCAAGTGAGTTAGGGAAGGGTTCGATATTTAGTTTTGAAATTCCTTACGAGGTTTGTGCTGCTGGAGATGCGTTAAAAAATGTAGCTGATAAAAGTATAAACATAAATGGCCTAGAAGGCAAACGTATTTTACTGGCGGATGATAACAAAATGAATATTCTGCTTGCTCAAACAGTTATTAAAAAATACAAAATGACAACTGATGTGGCGTATGATGGGATTGAAGCATTTGAGTTATTTAAAAAGAATGGTTACGACTTAATTTTAACAGATATCCAGATGCCAGAAATGGGAGGGCTAGAGTTAACAAGAGTCATAAGGTCGCATACAGATCGGTCAAAAATCAACATTCCTATTTTAGGGGTAACTGCAAATGTTCTAGAGGAAGATAGAAAGAAATATATCGACTCTGGAATAAATGATTTAGTTTTAAAACCATTCTCCGAAAAAGAATTGATAGATAAGATGGCTCATTACTTGAAAAATGACTAAGTTTTTTCCTCAGGGCAGTCAACCGTATCTTCGGGATGTTGAGGGGGCAATACTTCTACTTTCTTCTCTACAATTATCGTTTTGAGGTGTACTGCATATTTACTTGGAGCTATACCCTCGGTATATTTTTCTGCGTAAGCCTGAGTAAATTCTGCGCCGAAATAAAGTATGATTGATGTGTAGTATATCCAAACCAAAATTACAATTATGGAACTCGCAGCCCCAAACGCAGAACCTGGATTACCTTTTTCGATGTAAATTCCAATTGCATATTTACCCAAACTAAACATCAATGCGGTAAACAACGCACCAATTAAAGCTGGTTTCCATTTTAAATCTACATCTGGTAAAACCTTAAAAATAATTGCGAATATTGCAGTTACTACACCCAGTGTTAGTATGTTGGTGATAATCAGCATTACGAAACCAGAAATTTGTTCAATCCCAATTTTAGAAGCATAAATTTCTAATTTATTTCCAATTCCAACTACAACACTGTTGATAACCAATGAAACCAAAAGCAAAAAACCTAAAGATGCGATAAGTGAAAAGGATAACAGACGGTTGGTAATCAATTTTTTCCATCCTCTTTTAGGTACAGCTTTTACCTTCCAAATCATATTAATACTGTCTTGAATCTCTATGAAAATTGCAGTAGAACCGATGATTAACGTTACCACACCAATGATTAAACCCATTGTGCTTTTACCCGAAAGGTTTGCGTTTTCTACAAACCCTCTCAACTGCGTAGCAGCATCAGTACCAATCATTTTGCTGATTTCGCCAAAAAGTTTGGTATTGGGGTCCATGTTATCTCCCAAAAACAAGCTTGCAGCCGAAATAATAATAATGATTAATGGCGTTAATGAAAAGATGGTATAATAGGCTAATGATGCACTTAACTTCATCACTCTATCTTCCATAAAGCCTTTACCTGCCGCAATAAATAAGTGATAAGTAATAACCGCTAAATTTTTTGTCTTTTTGAATAAACCTATCATATTATTAGAACGGATAACCGATGCCGATGTTTAAAATAAAATTTTCTTTGCGCCAAGTTTTGCTGCCAAAATCTAC
>SEDG01000163.1 GCA_004295885.1 Pedobacter sp.
ACAGATTCGCTTTTTACAAAACGAACGATAGGCGATATTTGGCAGCGAACCACCTCACTTAAAAGTTTTCAAAACAAACAAGCCATAGAGTTCAAGTGGAATTGGATGAAAGGTGATACCTCCATGGCTAAAATTATTAATATCTGCGATGCTAAAACATTAGCACCAATTTACCATTATGCGAATTACAAGGGTAGGGGTGTTATTGCGTACGATTATCGAGATGGTTTTATGATTCCATCTGACACTATTAAAAATAATGTGGCGGTTAAAAAGGGTAAGGTAGAGTTAACTATTCCAGTTATAAGTTGGGAACAAGATTTAGAAACGTATGCATTATTGCCCATAAAAAAGGTTGGTCAGAAATTTGATATTTCTTTTTTTGATCCAAATGAAGCGAAACCAACTTACCACAGGTATGAAGTTGTAGGCAAGGAAGATTTAGCGTTAAATAGCGAAGTAAAAGTTAAATGTTGGTTGCTTAAAATTAACTATACACCAGATAGTTACGCTACTTTTTGGCTAACGGAGAAGAATAAGGAAGTAATTAAAATGCAAGAATATTTTAAAGGTAAGTATAGGATTAAGGTGAAGCAGTATTAAAATAGTCCGAAAGTAACACAGACAGAAAGTCCGAAAGATAATGGGGGGGTAAAGCCTAGTTAAGTTGCTAGATGCAATTGTTTCCAAGAACTGCAAAATTTTGTTCTATAAACCCGACTTAACGGAAATCCTTTTTACCATTCCCCTTCAGGGGATTTAGAGGTAAAAAGATTGGAGTGGGGGCGGGACTGAAATTTCCGATTAACACTGCCATTCCTTTCCTCGTCATTTATTTGCTAATCAATAGGTTGTGAAGATTATGTTCCTGACTTTCAGACATTCGGACTTTTCAGACTTTTTTCGCCTAACATTTTGATTTAAAGAATAATCTCACTACATTTGCAACCCGTTTTAACCGACGGAAATAAATATTAAATCACTTTAAAAAACAATGATGAATCAGTACGAAACTGTTATCGTTCTTACCCCGTTGTTATCAGAAGATGTTGCGAAAGAGGCATTAGCCAAATACAAAAGCATTATTACTGATAGCGGAGCCGAAATTATCGCAGAAGATAATTGGGGTTTGAGAAAATTAGCGTATCCGATTGAAAAAAAAGCAAGCGGATTTTTCCACCTTACAGAATACAAAGCTGAAGGGGAATTAATTAACAAGTTAGAGTTAGAATTAAAACGCGACGAGCGTGTTTTACGTTTCTTAACTGTAAGATTAGATCGTCATGCGATTGCTTACAGCGAGAAAAAACGCAGTGGAGCTTTTAACAAAAAACCTAAGAAAGAGGAGGCTGGAGCATAATGGCAAAGGATCAAATACAATATGTTACCGCTCCAAAAGTGGACGATAACAGAAAAAAATACTGCCGTTTCAGAAAAAATGGTATTAAGTATATCGATTACAAAGACGCAAACTTCTTGTTAAAATTCATCAATGATCAAGGTAAAATTTTACCTCGCCGTTTAACTGGTACTTCATTGAAATTTCAACGTAAAGTGGCTCAAGCGGTTAAACGTGCACGTCACATCGGTTTGTTACCTTTCGTTACTGACCAATTAAAATAAGCGCAGAGAAATGGAAATTATTTTAAAGCAAGATATCAAATCACTAGGTGAGAAAGATGATATCGTTACGGTAAAACCAGGTTACGGTCGTAATTACTTAATCCCTCAAGGATTTGGTCAATTGGCTACACCATCTGCTAAAAAAGTGTTGGCAGAAAACTTAAAGCAAGCTGCTTTTAAACAAGATAAAATTAAGAAAGATGCTGAAGGTATTGCAACTCGTTTAACTGATGTTAAATTGACGATCGGTGCTAAAGCTGGCGAAACAGGTAAGATTTTTGGTGCAGTAAACACTATCATGATTGCTGATGCATTAAAAGCTCAAGGTTTTGATGTAGATCGTCGTCGTATTACTTTCGAAACTGAACCTAAAATGGTTGGCGAATATGTTGCTAACTTAAACTTACATAAAGAAGTGAAAGTTAAAGTTCCTTTCGAAGTAGTAGCTGAGTAATCTTTTTAAATTGTCATCCTGACTTGTGCCGATTTTATATCGGTAGCATAGTCGAAGGATAACTAGATATAAAACCGCTTCCGTTTTTCGGAAGCGGTTTTTTTATTTTATAAGATTTGTCATCCTGAGGCACGAAGGATCTAACTTGCTGAACCCTTATTATTAGATTCTTCGCCTCGCTCTGAATGACATACCCGCTACCTCTCCACCATCCCTAACCAATCTTTAATTAATTGTTGCAATTGATTAGTAGTAGATACTGTTAAATCTTCAATGGTAATGATCTTTCTCCCATCAGGATAATCCTTTCCCTTTAACGGGCTTTTCACTTTTGCGCCAGTAGGGAAAACCAATAGAATTTTACCTCTGTGGATGTTGCAAACTACAATATCTCTTTTATACTCTTTTGGGTCGAATGATTTCATTTCACCGGTGAAGTAAAAACTCGGACTGTTCCATTTTATTTGTTCTGCAATTTCTGGATCTGCTGCTAAGATTATTTTCCGAATCGTTTCGACATTTTCCTTAACATCTTCATCCAATTTTGAGATGAGTTCATCAATCTGTTCGTTATCAGATAGCTTTAGTTTTGCCATTTATTTTTTCTTAACAGAGGTAAGGTCTTTAATTTTTATGTTTCTAAAGTCAACAGGCTGACCTTCGCTTTGCAGGGCGATAAAACCTTCTTTAAGCATTTTCCCATCAATTTTAATCTTTGGGTCGTATCTATTGGCAACATCACCACCAATTTGTGGCTTAGAGTATTTTAAAACCGTATCTCCATTAATAATGTGCGTAATTAGCGAATCTCCAAGTACAATTAGTTCCGCTTTAACCCATTGCTCGCCTTCGTAGGTTTTTGAGGTAGAATTGATGCAATGGTCCGCAGCAATTTTGCCTTTGTACACTACGTTAGTGCCAGGCGAACACATATTGCCTGTTGGCCGTGCTTTGCCATCACCCAAACCACCTAAAAACTGCATTTCTATAGAAATTGGCCAGTCTTGCTCTTTAGGCATTGTTTTAGGGTCTTGTGAATGAAACATTACGCCACTATTTAGCAAGGTGTAACTTGGAGCCCCTTTTTGCAATTTGCCAACAAAACGATATTCTAATTTTAAATGATAATATGAGAATGGGGCTTTGTAATAAAGATGCCCAAATTGATCGTTAAAATCGCCATACTGATCATACCTTACTTTAATTACTCCGTCCTCAACCCTAAATGTATTGCCAAAATTCTCATTGTAATCGTGATGGTGGATTTTTACGTTCCAATTTTTAATTTCCTCACCGTTAAATAAAGAAACCCATTCTGGTTTTTCATTTGTAGTTGGTTTGGCAGCTAAAAAAATCAGTAGAGCAACCGCAGCAAAACAAAAGGATAGGATTTTCATAAGTTGTTATTTTTTGTCCAAATTAAAAATAAAATCCAAATTCAATAAGATTAAGTTTTTTTGAAACGAATTAAATCGTCAATCTAAAATCGTAATTCATTTTACATACCTTTGCCTTTAATGGCCAAACAAACGAGCAAAACAACAACCAAACCATCTTTATTTAAACGAATTCTAATTGTTGCCGGCAAGATTGTGCTTTGGTTTATACTGGTTAGCGTAATTTGGGTTTTGGCTTATCGCTTTATTAATCCACCGATTACACCTTTAATGGTGCAAAGAAATTGGGAACGCTCGGCAAAAGATTTACCTGCAAAGGCCGACCGTAAATGGGTTGATTTTGAGGATATTTCAGATAACATGAAACGTGCTGCAGTTTCTGCAGAAGACCAATTATTCTTGCAACACATGGGTTTCGATATTAAAGCTATAGAAAAAGCTTATGCCGCGAATGAGAAAAAGAAAAATCAAAAAAAGAAAAAAGTAATAGGGGGAAGCACAATCTCACAACAAACAGCTAAAAATGTATTTCTATGGCCTGGCCGTTCTTACATTAGAAAAGGTTTCGAGGCTTATTTCACCTTGCTTATTGAGCTACTTTGGAGCAAGGAACGCATTCTGGAGGTTTATTTAAATGTGATAGAAATGGGCGATGGTATTTATGGGGCAGAAGCAGCTTCGCAAGCATACTACGGCAAATCTTGTTCAAGTATGACTAAAAGTCAAGCTTCTTTATTGGCAGCTTGTTTCCCAAATCCTAGAAGATGGACACCGAATAAACCAACGGCTTACATTAGGCACAAACAGTATTTGATTATGAGAAATATGAGGAGACTGGGCCCGTTAGATTTCTAATGTAAGAGGTAAGATGTAAAGCACATCTTCCATTTTACATCTCACATCCTTAATCATGATCCTTATTCCATCGTACTTTTATTCCGCCTTTACCGTCGTCAATTGCTTTTAAGTGTAAAACGATACCCTTCATTCGGGCTATTTTCTTTTCTTCCTTGTCGATAATTCCTTCATCTTTTTTAGGATTTCTAAGCGGGATATCCATCGAGATATCTGTTCCTGCACCTAAACCGTAAATGCCTTGCATGTTAAAGTTTAGAACGCTTGTATTTACCTGCATCGGACTAATCAGCACTCTATCGCCATTTAAGGTAAAAGTGCCGTCTAAATTATCAATGGTAATGTTAGAGAAATCTCTATTAGCAAAAGCCAGTTTTTGGACTTTCTGTAGAGGTTCAAATCCAATTAAGGCAGCATTGCTGAGATTGAAAACAACTTGTCCATACATTGCCCTCGAAACCACTTGTCCCTTATCAGTTATACTACCGGATGCATTTACCTTGGCAGATAAATATCCTTTTAGGTTTTGATTGGTGATAGATGTTTGTCCGAAATTCTCAAAAGCATAAAAGAACTCCTTTACGTTTACCTTGCTAATCACAGAGTTGATCGTAAACTTATTGATAGCGCCTAACTGTTTCACATTGCCAGTTAAGTTCAAGTTTCCACCAGCGTGACTTACATTTATTTTATTGAAGTAAATGCCATCGTTAAGCAAAGATACTTCTGCCTTTAGGTTATTTGCGACAAAACGCTTGTAAATCGCCTTGTTTACATTTAATTGAATTTGAACCTTAGCTGCTTCCAAAACTGCACTCAATTGGTCAGATACTTCTTTAACTGCATTCTTAGAACTAGGTTTCCACTTAACTGTTTTCCTCTGCCCTAAAAACGACATGAATTCGCCTAAGTTTAATTGCGGACTATTCATATTCAACTTTACCAAAATCTTTTGTGGGTCAGTGTAATAGAAATTGAGGAAGTTCTGAATTGAACAATTCATATTCAACACACTTTTCCCAAGTTGAAATCTGCTTCCAGTGATGTTTAAATCCTTCTGATTGAAATTTAATGTCAAAGAGCTATTTATCAAGGTCAGATTACGAGGAATGTAGGTGATGTCTGCATTCTTGATATCTACGAATCCTGTCAAAGTAGGTTTGGTGAAAGTGAAATTGTCTATATCAGCTTTGCAATACAAACGTAAATCTGCTGTGCCATTTTTAAAGTTGAAAGTTTCTCCACCAATAGAGCTATTGAGCTTTTCTAGTGGGAATTGAGAGGTGATAAACCCCGTTGCAATCGGTCTGGCTAAATTACTTACTAAAAATGTATCTACTTTTATGGGTGCGTTATAATAATCAGCAGTTAAACCATAGAATTTGATGGCAGAGTTTTCATCTCCTATCGGATGTGAGACCGTATCTTTATTTGTAAAAGTGCCTGTAAAATTGCAATTAGTCAACTGTCCTGATGGGATGGTCACAATGTTACTTTTTACATTCATCCTCACATCAATTAAGGGGTCTTTCCCAGTTTTACTGCCATCATCAATAATATGCCCAATGATGTCAATAGGCTTGTCTATTGCGAATTTTAACAGCTTAGAGGAA
>SEDG01000829.1 GCA_004295885.1 Pedobacter sp.
TTAAAAAGATTTATCTGCGTCATCTGCAAAATCAGCGGGAGCAAATAAAAGATAAATTTTACCGCAAAGACACGAAGAACGCAAAGAAGAGATAAATAAAAATCTGTGAAATCTAAAAATCGGTGTAATCAACCGCGAAGCGATTAAAGATAAATAAAACTAATAATGAACCTAAAAATATATATCGTACTCTTTAGCATCCTCTTGTTGCCATTTCAAAAGATGGCGCCACAGGTTAGTTTGCAAAATACCAATGTCGAAATGTTGGTTAATCCGATGGGTATTGATGTAGTTAAACCAAGGTTTGGATGGAACATTATTTCTGCAGAACATAATGTGATGCAAACTGCTTATCAGGTTTTGGTTGCTTCTACACCAGAAAAATTAAATACCAATGAAGGAGATTTATGGGATTCTGGTAAAGTAAATGGACAAGAATCAATCCTGGTTGCCTATAATGGAAAGGAATTAACCAGCCGTTTGCGTTGTTATTGGAAGGTTAAGGTGTGGACTAATAATGGTCAAAGCGAATGGTCGGCGAATAATTTGTTTACAATGGGTTTACTTTATTATAAAGATTGGCCAAAGGGATGGATTGGATTTGACAGGGCGTTTCCTTGGGATAATATGAAAACTGATTCACGCTTATCGGCAAGATATTACAGAAAGGAATTTCAAAGTACTAAACAAGTTAAATATGCAACTGCATCTATTATTGGTTTAGGTTTGTACGAGCTTTACATCAACGGTAAAAAAGTGGGTAATGATGTTTTAACACCAACTCCAACAGATTATACTAAGAATGTGAAGTACAATACTTACGATGTAACTGAACACCTTAAAAATGGTAAAAATGCGGTTGGTGCGATATTAGGAAATGGTCGTTTCTTCGCTATGCGCCAAAATGAAAAGCCTTATAAAATCAAAACATTTGGCTTTCCTAAAATGCTAATGAACATCAACATCGTTTACACTGATGGTACAACAGCTAATATCGATACAGATGATAGCTGGAAAGGTACCGCCGACGGACCAATTAGAACCAACAATGAATATGACGGTGAAGAATATGACGCCACCAAAGAGTTTGCTGGATGGAACAATATTGGGTTTGACGATAGTAAATGGTTAAAAGCAGAATTTGTACAAGAACCTACTGGAGTTATTGAGGCTCAAATGAATGAGAATATTAAGGTAATGAATACTTTAAAGCCGGTTTCTATA
>SEDG01000830.1 GCA_004295885.1 Pedobacter sp.
TTGGAAGTTGCAATTCGCTTTGGTCTTTGAGCTTTTATCTATAAGCTCTCTAAATATGACATCATGCTTAAAATACTCTAGCGCCAAACTTTTAACTTCGGAATATCGTTTATTATAAACATGAGAGGATTCCAATTTTCTAAATTCTTACCTAATAAATTGCCGAAAGGTGGTTTTGATGAATTGCTAAAGCTTTTTACCGAACTATTAAATTATACTGCAGGTGATGCTGGAGAAACCTTAGCTTGGATGAATGAACTTGACAAGCAATATAAATTTACCAATAACGAATATGGGATGGGTGATTTTATTGACGACTTGAAAGATAAGGGATATTTGAAAGAGGAAAACGGCGAGGTAAAAATCACGGCTAAAACAGAGCAAACCATTCGTAAATCTGCACTTGAGGAAATTTTTGGTAAACTTAAAAAAGCAGGCAAAGGAAATCACAATAGCAACATTTCGGGAATTGGTGAAGAGAAAAATGCAGATAGAAGGGAATATTCATTTGGTGATAGTCTAGACCAAATTGATATGACTGCCTCTATCCAAAATGCACAAATTAATCACGGCATTGGAGATTTTACCTTAACCGACAGAGATTTAGAGGTTGAAGAAAAAGATTATAAAACGCTCACTTCAACGGTGTTGATGATTGATATTTCTCACTCGATGATTTTATATGGTGAAGATAGAATTACGCCTGCAAAAAAAACAGCAATGGCATTAGCAGAGCTGATAAAAACTAAATATCCAAAAGATACTTTAGATATCGTGGTTTTTGGAAATGATGCTTGGCCAATAACCATTAAAGATTTGCCTTACCTACAGGTTGGCCCTTATCATACCAATACTTTAGCAGGTTTAGAATTAGCAACAGATTTACTGCGAAGAAGAAAAACCCACAACAAGCAAATTTTTATGATTACCGATGGCAAACCAACTTGCTTGAAAGAAAATGGTCGTTACTATAAAAATAGCATGGGTTTAGACAGAAAAGTAATTGGGAAAACTTTAAATATGGCGGCTCAATGTAAACGGCTAAATATTCCAATTACGACTTTTATGATTGCGCAAGACCCTTACTTACAGCAATTTGTAAGACAATTTACTCAAGTTAACGGTGGTAGGGCTTTTTATAGTTCATTAACTGGATTAGGCGAATACATATTTGAAGATTACATTAAGAATAGAAGAAAAACAATAAGATAGACAAAAGAACA
>SEDG01000831.1 GCA_004295885.1 Pedobacter sp.
AACCCGAGCGTAGTGAAATCCTTTTTATGGCCAAAATAGTCATCCGATGATTATAGTACATTGTAAATATTCATCGGATGACTAACCACAAATCACAAAAAGATTGTAACGGAGAGCGGACTTTCCAAACCTACAAGCACTGCCATTGCTTTTCTAAAACAAAAAAGGAGCAAATGACTCTGCCCCTCTTAAATATCAAATCCAAACTACCTTTAAGCCACGGGGTCTTTTTTTCTATTTATTAAGAAATAAACAGGAACGCCTATTAAAACGATGATGAGACCTGGCCAAGTATATTGTTGTTTATACATTAACAGTAAAATACAAAATGCAGAACCAATTAATAAGTATACAATTGGCGTAATTGGATACAACCAAGCTTTGTAAGGTCTCTCTAAATTTGGTTGTTTAAATCTCAAATAAATAACACCAAAAACAGTAATCATATAGAATAGCACAATTACAAAAGATATCATATCTAATAAATTACCATATTGTCCACTCAAACACAACACTGAGGCCCAAATTCCTTGCATCCAAAGCGATTTTTCTGGCACTCCATTTTTATTATTTGCTATAGCCGCTTTAAAAAACATTCCATCTTTAGCCATAGTTTGAAAAACTCTAGCACCCGCCAGCACTAAGCCATTAATACAACCAAATGTAGATATCATTACTAAAACAGCCATCACAATTGTACCAATACCACTACCAAAAATTTGCTCTGAAGCCACCACAGCAACTCTATCATTGGTAGCAAAAGCAATGCTATCTCTATTTAAGGTATTAAGGTAAACGAAGTTAACCAATAGATAAAGTATCATTACTGCTGATGTACCTAGAACCATAGAACGTACTACATTCTTCTTTGGATTTTCCATTTCTCCAGAAACGAAAGTTACATTCTCCCAAGCCACACTAGAAAAAACTGATCCCACCATAGCGGCTGCAATGCCACCCATTATTGTGATGCCAGTTATCGATTCCCATCCACCTTGCAAGAAATTTCCACTAGCATCGGTTTTAAGATTATTAAATGCATCCCAACCGAAAGACATGTTTTGATTCCAAAAGTTACCTTTTATCAAAAGAAAACCTAAAATAATTAAACCAATTAGAGCTACAATTTTAGACCCCGTGAAAACATTTTGCAATATCTTTCCGCTTTTAACACCTTTTGTATTGATAAAAGTTAGGAGTAAAATTACCACAATGGCCA
>SEDG01000832.1 GCA_004295885.1 Pedobacter sp.
TTTAAAGACATTATGGCTTTTAACGATAGTAAGTTTTTACAAATTGGTGTGATTATTAAAGTACCAACTGAGATTGATTTTGCTCAAACGAATATTGTAGCATCGAAAGTAAATAATGATGATGTAATTGAATACACCATCAAAGCTAAGGATAATCTAAATATGCTTGCTGAAAAGTACGGCACAACGGTTGATGAAATTAAGCGAGTTAATGGCTTAAAATCAATCAATCTACAAATTGGACAGGTTTTAAAAATTCCAAATGCTACCAATGTAAGTGAGACAGTTGCACAGCCAGAGACTAAAACTGTTGTTACACCTCCTACCTCAAAAACAGTAGTTGACACTAAAGCTGTAACCAATGAAAACCCTGCAGCAGTTGTAGAACATACCATAAAAGCAAAAGAGAACTTAAATCTTTTAGCAGAAAAGTATGGCACCACGGTTGATGAGATAAAGCGATTGAATGGTCTTTCTTCTAATAATTTGAGGATTGGTCAGGTTTTAAAAATTCCTTCGGTAAATGGTACGCAAGCACCAGCGGTGGAAATCGTAACTCCAGCTGAACCAAAGAGTAATCCCAGAAAAGAAGTTGTATTAGCTAAGACTAACCCAGATGCAGGTTTTGAACATACAGTGGTAGCTGGCGAAACCATTTATTCTATCGCACAAAAATACAGCTTAACCACTTATCAATTAAAAACGTTTAATAATCTTACTTCAACCGAGGTTACTGTAGGACAAAAACTAATTATAAAGGGTGCTAAACCAACAACAAGCGAAGGTGATGATGAAGAAAGCAGCGGAAGCCCGAATACAATCAAAGACCCAACCTTAAAATATGCGCCAAGCAAATACGGTTTAACTCAATTTGAAGAAAAAGGAACAGCAGTTTGGATTGCCGACCAAGACTTAGATGCTACGAAAATGTTGGTTTTACATCGTACTGCGCCAGTTGGAACCGTTATAAAAATTACAAACCCAATGAGCAACCGAACCACCTATGCAAAGGTTGTTGGTAAATTTACAGAGAACGAATCAACAAAAGATGTTATAATTGTAATGACAAAAGCAGTAGCAGATGCTGTTGGTGCTTTAGATAAACGTTTTTTTTGTAATATAACCTACGGCGCTCAAGAGAATGAACAGCAAAAATAAACCTTTAATAATTGGTATTGCAGGTGGAAGTGGTTCTGGTAAGACCTTCTTTTTAAATAG
>SEDG01000833.1 GCA_004295885.1 Pedobacter sp.
CTATAAGAGATAGAAATCAAATATAGATCTTGCACGGATTACACACCCTTTTGTCATACCCCTAGGTGCTGTTACATAACTTGTATGACTAAGTCAGCATTTGCATAGTTAAAAATGCTGTGGACATGGCCATAAACAAGTATAATAACATCAGGTTACACGCTAGTTGTAATTATCAAACGCCACAAAAACCCATGGCCGCGAGAAAGAAAAAAATAATGAATGTACACCAATACAAGGGATAAAATCTATCTTGTAAACAACATACAGTAAAGTCAAAATAATTAGTAAACAACCAGTAGTAATATACTTTCTTATTGTAAACTTATTCCAGTATAGGACAGTTCAGCGTTTCGTCGGGAACGCTTTGGGGTTTCTTCGGGAACTGTTCGGGAAGCCTTCGAGTCTGCTTCGGGAAGCCTTCGGGAACGCTTCGGGAAACGGTCGTCTTTTTATCGGGATTGTCCCGAACAACTCTCGAAGCCGACACGACAAGCATACGACCCGTTCCCCATTCATTCTCGGATCAAATGCAATGGCCCGCTGAAACAGTGGAGAAGCAGAGCCGAGTTCCCTTAGTTCCTATCCCAGTGTTATCGCATAGTACTTCGATGATACTACGGTTCAACCGCTTATAGGACGATTATACAGAGACCCTATCGGTCAGGTATGGGTATGGTATGGGCGGGTATCGAAGGGTTAGGTTTAGAGGTTAGGGTTTAGCGTTTAGGGGTTCGAGAAGCATTGAGCTGATTTCATCTGTCCTACTTCACGACTTCCCGGCTTTCCCACTTCCATTTTACATTTTACATCGTCCATCTTACATCTCACCCTCTTCCTAACTTCCCCCCCTAATTCACATCTAATAAATATTTACTCAGAACCCAGAAGCCCAACAACTAAAGCTTTTTGAGGATGCCTTATTTTTTGGATATCTTTAAAAAATGATTAGCCTACTCAAAACTCGTACCTAGCGAATAGGCCATGGTATTAGGAGTTGTACGGCTTATTTGTTGTTAAAAAACTGGAAATAAAAAAGATGCATAGCATTCTCGAAAAATTTATAAAAAATAAAGCGGAACTAAGTGAGGAGACACTGAAGGAAATCTGCTCCTATTTTCATAAAATACACACAAGAAGAAACGAGATACTCCTAGACTATCACCAAGTTGCTAATCGCTATTATTTTATTAATAAAGGTTGCATTCGCCTCTTCAC
>SEDG01000164.1 GCA_004295885.1 Pedobacter sp.
CAATCTTTTTTTCTCTCGAAGCCTTATCCATGATACTAACACCACCAACTCTTGCCTCGTGAATATTGCTTTCTAACAAAAGCTCAATTTCTTCAATTGGCATTTGGTTGTATTTTTTAACGAGGTCGAAGATGAAGCCCATCTTTACACCAATGAACTCATCGCCATAACCATAATCACCCTCTTCTGATTTAAAATAACGAAGAATCTTCTTCAACTCTTCATCAGATTGATTACCCATTAAGGTGTCGATAAAAGACTTGGCAGTTAGTTGCATGCTATTTTTCTTTCAAAAATTCATCGGTAAAGTGCTGTTTGTGTTTTGGTTGAGCAAATTTTTCGGCATTAAATGTTTTAGAGTTTCCCATTGGAATAGAAAGCGATTGCCAGTTTTCATTACAAAGCATTTTGCCTAAAAATACAATTTGCCCGACGTGGTAAGGGTAGTGTGCCAACTGGCGATTGATAGCTTCTGTAACTGTATGACCCTGATTACGAATGTAGATTTCCCTATTTAAGTCTGCTGCGGTTAGCGGATTGATGGCGCCAAATAAACATTGCCAACCTGCATTCCATTTTTCTAATAGCTCGACTTTGGTTGCGATGTCATTCTCAAATTCGTTATCTCTATTTCGCCATTCTTTCTCGCCATCGCTGGTTAAAAAATCTGTCCATCGAGATAGCATGTTTCCCCATAAATGTTTTACAATCATCGCAATGCTGTTGCTCTCTTCATTAAATTGCCAAAACAGTTGTTCTTCGCTTAATTGAGCAAAAGTTTTATCGCCAAGCATTTTATAATACTCAAATTGCTTTTTAGCACTTTCTAAATAATCGTTTTCCATGTTAAACATTTTCTTCTCGCAGAAAAGGCGCAGATTCAAAAATCGCGGATTTTAGCAGATTAAGTATTAATAAATCATAAAAGAATTACTATAAATGTATAGAATATATTATAAAGTCGGTTCAATTTATCAGCGACTTTTCTGCGGTTAAATCTCCATTAATCAGCGAAAAACTGTTTATTAACCTGTTTTTCTCGCAGAAAAAGCGCAGATTCAAAAATCGCGGATATTCGCTGATCAAAGGATAAAATCAGTCTAGAAAACAATCTCTATTCTTCAACTCTAATTAAAGCGCCATTTTCTATATTCTTATCTTGGTCTATGGCAAATATGTGTTTTCCAACAGTTGTTGCATTTGCTAAAGAATTGGTCGCCTTTAATTCCAAAAACCTATCAATATTGGCAAAGCTTTCCTTGTCACTTTTTCTGATTTTTGCCTGCATTTCCGTATCCACAACGCCAGGGTAAATTGCTATTATCTTTACACCATTTTCTATACTACTTTGTTCAATAGCAACGGTTTTTGTCATCATATCAATGGCCGCTTTTGTGGCGCAATAAATAGACCAGCCATGGTATGGTTTCTGGGCTGCGCCAGAAGAAATGTTAATGATTTTCTTTTCGCAAGCCCAGTTTTTAGTTAAGCTAATAAAAGTTGAGGTTAAGATTAGCGGAGTAACAGTGTTCAGTTGTACAGTTTTTTCGATATCAGAAATGTCTTCAATCTTACCGATTTGGCCCAAAGTACCTGCATTGTTAATCAGCGTTATTTTTTCTACTTCGGTTGATTTAAAGTTTTTAAAAACGCCTGTAAGTAATGCCGCAAGTCCATCAGTTTTGCTTAGGTCGAATTCAATTTGTGTGATTGCTTTAAAGCCCTCGTTTTTTGTTCGGGAAATAGAATAAACCTGAAAGCCTTCACTTAAATAAGCTTCAATAATGCCTTCCCCAATTCCCTTACTTCCGCCAGAAATGATTAATATTTTAGCCATCTTGTTTTTTCTAATTTCGTGATACAGCCATTATCAGTAAGAGTAAATCCCATAGAAAGTGACAAAAAATTAAGATTTTAATATTCTGGTATTGCCAATAAAAATACGCGAAAACTAATCCTATAAAAAATGGACCCACAACATTTATCACTGTGCCATATTTATAATGCATTAAAGCGAAAAGCGAGCAAGAAATAAAAATAGCAATATGTGGGTTCTTGAAAATCTTTGTTAGCCGTGGCTGTAGATAACCTCTAAAAACTAATTCTTCTACCACACCAGCAGTAAGCGCAGTAAAGAATAATAATAGATACCTATGCTTTAAAAACTGAATCATCTTTTGCAACAATAGACTTCTGTTTTCTAGCCCTAATAGTTTAAAAAGCACTTGAATGCTGATTACACCGACAAAAAGCGTTAAAAAAATTAAAATGATGGAAATGATATAGAAACTAATATTATATTTCTTTTCTTCCCAAATCAGTAACTTTTGATTTTCAACCTTTAATGCATAAAGCCAAATGCCTAGTAAGCCAAGCCAAAAGGTAAGTCTAGAAAGGTAGGCTGCACTTGTTTTTTGTAAGCTAAAAAATGAGGAAATTGATGCAGCAACAAATGGAAATAAAAACAATAATAAAATAATTAAAATACATCCTATTAGTATGGATTGATTGTTTTTTTGAGCTATTTGCATAAGCGTTGAAGATACTGATTATTCAGTAAAGGGAGGCGTGGTGTACACCAAATTAAGGCTCGGGTCTAAAAATTTTCCAGTTGCAAAGTCTTTTTTAAAGCGATTCCAACTTTCTTCAAAGACAGGTTTATGCTCCTCATCCTTAATTGGATTGGGGAATTTTTCGCTGTCCATTTTATACTTTATTGGGATATCTGTTACATCGACGTTATAGGTAGTCAATAAGTAGGTGAGTAAAGATTTTAAGTCTTTAAATTGATAAGTATAACCCAGCAATAAGTTTTCTCCAAATAAGTCCAGTCCGAATGAGATCCATTGTAAATCAAGTTGATATTTCTCCATAGCAACATCAAATATAATTCCAAGGTTCAGCACTATTGCTTCATAATCAGGGAGCAATCTGTAATCAATTAAGACACTTCCATTCTTTTTATCTCCAACAAAGGCATTAAGTTGATTAAAATCTGCATAACATGTCTTTCCTAATGGATTTACTTCAACTTCTTTTCTAAAGCAAACGCTGTTCTCGACTCCTATATATTGCCCATAATTCGGGATGCGGCGATAACCACATTTTTTGTACAACGATATGGCATCTAATTGTTTCTTTCCAGTTTCTAATAAACAATTTTCGTAACCCAGCTCGCCTGTCCAGCTTTCTAACTCCTTTAAAATTGTGGTTGCAATTCCTTTTTTTCTGCCATTGGGCGATGTGTACATCCGTTTTACTTCCATCGCCACTGGCGAAAGTTCCTTAATTGCTCCACATCCCAAGGGGATTTCATTTTCATAGGCAACCACAACATGTTTTATCTTGTCGATTTTATTAAACTGCGCATAAAAGGCGTGTTCGTTGCCATCTATGTCTGCTAAATACGCATCAAGGTGTTTAACCAACGCTATAAAATCTGGATGCTCCGAGTCGGTTCTAATCGTTGTAGTCATGGGATGAATTTATTAGTATCTAATGTTATTTTCTTCTTACCACCAACCATCCGCCGACAATAGATATTGGCGCAAAAATAAAAATAGCCATTAACTGTGTCCAATGTTCACCGCTTGCCTTGAAAAACGAAAAGGTGGCAAAAGCGGCTATCAGTAAAGCAAGGATATAATTAATTTTTAGGTTGCCTGTTTTTGCAATCAATTGTGTAATCCATCCAGCCAATGCCGAAAATATGATTCCGTTAATCGCGGTTTGAATCATCACGCTCGTTGAAGCAGCCGAATGTGCCTCAATACCAAAAACCTTAAAAAAAGCCAATGCAGTTGCTGCAAATATGATGTAGCCAACTATTACCGCTAAAATTTTTCTAATCATCATGTATTAAATGGCTTGTCCAAAAGTTAATGAATTGCTATCTGGGTCTAGCAAGGCAAATTCTTTTTGTCCCCAAGGCTTAAGATGCAGATGCCCTGCCTGTGGAATGTTCAGTTGTTTTGCCAAAGCCAAACTATACCACTCTTCAATGTGGTTTGTTCTAATGTAAACCTGACCATAATTTTCTGCTGGATTTAGACCTGTAAACTCAAAAAAATGAATTTCGATATCGTCTTTTTTCAGCATCAGGTAACCATCATAATCTTCCTTTCCTAATTGTTCAAAGCCTAATTTGTTGATGTAAAAATCCCTAGTAATTGCTTTATTTCGCATAGGGAGTTTTGGGCTGATTTGAGTAAGCATAATGAAAATCTTGTTAAATACTGGCGTTTAAACAATAATTAATTAGCTAGTTACAAGGACATTTCTCCCTAAAGTTTTAAAGCGAACGCCATTATCTTGCGTAACCGTAATGGTAATGTGGCCGCCTTTGCTGAGGTTAATATCGCTAACTTTCCCAGATTTCCCTTTGTGTGTACCGCCAATAACATTGCATTGGTCGCCATCTTTTAAAGTTGTTGTTGTCATAAGGCTTTTAATTGCTTTCTAAAATTAATAATTTCTTATGAGAAGATATAAGATTTATTAGACTTGAGGAATTGGTTGAAAACCTTCCAATGTATATCGGAATGAGCTTGGTATGACGCTCAAGCTAGGGAAGATGTTTGGAGTCGAAACTAATTAAACGACTGTCTAAACTCCAATGGCGAAACATTGGTTTTAGATTTAAACAATTTGCTAAAAGACTGTGGATGCTCAAAACCCAACTCATAGGCAATTTCACTAACAGATAATTCAGTAACTGTTAATTTCTCTTTCGCTTTCTCAATTAATTTACTGTGTATGTGTTGTTGCGTACTCTGACCAGTTAAAATCTTTAACAAACCACTTAGATAATTAGGCGAAACATTCAATGCATCCGCCACATATTGTACTGTCGGAATTCCTTTTTTAGGCAATGAATCATTGTTGAAGTAAACGTCGAGAATATTTTCTAAGTTATTAAGTATAGAGTGGTTAGTTATTTTTCTAGTTAAAAACTGACGATGGTAATATCGCTCTGCATAGGTAAGCAGTAGTTCCAGTTGGGCAATAATTACATCCTGACTAAATTGATCAATGTTCGAATGGTATTCTCGTTCTATATTGTGCATGATATCTGCAATCGTTGTTTCTTCTTTATCAGAAAGGTATAACGCTTCATTTACTGCATAGCTGAAATATTCGTACTGCTTTATTTTTTTCGCCAAAGTTGTGTTCCATAAAAAGTCTGGATGAATGAGTAGCATCCATCCAGATTGATTTAAAAAACTGTCTTCTTCTACCTCAATTCTAAAAAGCTGTTTAGGAGAGATGAAGAACATGATACCTTCGTCAAAATCGTATTCCTGCTGACCATATTTAATCTTTGCATTAAAGTTTCTTTTAAGTGCGATAGAATAAAAATCCAATAAAATATTCGTTTCGCCAGCTTTTAGCCTATTTACATCAGCTAAATTTATTACGCTAACCAGCGGATGTTCTGGCTTCGGCAATCCCCTAAACTGATGAAATTCGCTTATGGTTTTAAACCTGTTTAAGTTCGATTCTGGCATATTCTAATGTACTTAATTTTGATGATAAATTGTCGCAAAGTCTTTGGCAAAATCTTTCAATTTTACTTTCCCCATTACCGCTGGCCTATTTTTAAAGTAATCTTCGGCCAGTAAACCTGAATGTAAAGCACCATACATTTCTACCAAACCTCCTGCAATTTTAGCATTCATACCGATACGAAGCAAGCCATTTAAAGCATCCTCATCAGAAGTTAACACCCATTTTAAATCAGGTTTTCCAATGGCCTCTCCAATAATCGCTGCGCTTTCATTTCCACTTAATTCTTCGCTGGCTACATATCTTATCTTTCTGCCGCTAAATGGTGTCGTTAATTCTTCAGCAACTGCTGATGCGATATCGATTGGCGAAACCCAAGGGACCGCCAATTGTACTTAAATTAACCACACGTTTTACGTTAGCTGCTTCAATTGCTTGTCTGTAGTTTTTTCCCAATCTTAAATAGTAAGCGAAAAGGTCTAAGTTTGGGTCGAAGTAGTTATTTGGAGGCACCATTGTATATACTGCGTCTGCTCCAGTAAAAGTCGCCGTTAAAAAATCGACATCTTCTAATGAGCCAATTGCCGCGGTGGCGCCCAAATCTTCAATCTCTTTTTTGCGGTCGATATGGCTACTAATTACCGTAACCGAATGTCCCTTTTGCACTAACTCTTGTGTTAGTGGTTTACTAATGTGTCCTAATGAACCTGTAACTATAATTTTCATGATATGATTTTTGATTTACAAAAGTGCATACCTATGCATAAACGGATGTAGCCAAATCTACTGTAATTGTAGCCAAAAATTTATTGCAGTACTTATTTAAAAAAGGTGATTAGGATACATATGGCAGGCATATTGCTATAAAGAAAATATGAAAACATTTAAACTTATTTTACCTGCGCTAGCATTGTCCCTTTTTGTAGCTTGTAGTGCTACCACACCAGATAACGGAAAAGTAGCTGCTACGGCTGATGCTGATAATCAGATGGATACCACACTTGTTGCGACGATGGCTATTCCTGCAGCTTTAACGGCAAACTCTCCAATAGAAATTAATCCAAAGGATAGCTTATCAATTAAAGTAGATTTAACAAAAGCTTACGATATTAAAGCAGGTAACTATGTTGTGCGTTACAATTCACAAGCGATAAGTGGCCTGAATGTAACGGATAGCGTTCAAATTTCGGTTAAGTAATTTAGGGAAGAACTAACATGCCTATTAGTCCGCTCAATACAGCAAGGTATGAGTAAAAAAAAAGGTCGAGGTTTTAATCTCGATCTTTTTTTTATTCAGTAATCATTGGCTTATATTTAGCCCTGTTATCATAAATAATCCATAATAAAATTGCTACAAAGGGTAAAATCATAGG
>SEDG01000165.1 GCA_004295885.1 Pedobacter sp.
AAAAATTTGGAAATACCTGCACTCAAGGTTGCCGCCGTTAAAATTGGGTTGGTACTGTGTGTTTGTAAATAAAAATCAGAGGGCACTTGATTGATGGAATTTAACAACACATCATTCATTGGAATAGCGCCATCCTTTAGATGTTCAGGACGCTCCAATACAAGTACAGTTGGAAAAGACGCTGCACACTGCTCCATTACAATTGGGCTATCAGTATCAATCACTACCTGATCAATTTGGTTACAATCCAGCAAGGTTTGCACTACATGGTGAAACAAAGGTTTACCTGCAAAATCACGATAGTTTTTACCTGGCACACGCTCACTAGAGTGGCGCATAGGTACTATAGCTGTTAATCTATTTTTTGTCATCTAATTGATATTCTAAATCTGCGTAATTGATGGCCTCGCCAAATCCCTGATGGCTTTCGGCTTCTCTTCTTTGAAATAATTTTTTCCTAAAATCATTAGGATAATACATCCTCATCCTTAAAGTTTCATCTGGTTTAGATTTACCGTTATAACCTAAATAAGTGCCCCAAAACTGCAAGGTCCTGAACATGATAATGGAAGAAAATTCTTTGAAGAATTTCTTCTCATGCAAGGCATGCACGGCATCAGACCAAATGTTGGAATTGGTTAGTCTAATGAAACTCCAAAATGAGAATTTCTCTTCAGGATAAATATTTTTAAGCGCCATGGCTTCCCTGCGATACCTATTTTTTATCCTAGAGGGTGTTTCCTCATGTACATGCACAATAGGCGCATAGGCCTCGTAAGCAATTTGATAACCCTCTGCTTGTATTTTAGTAGCCCAATCTAGGTCTTCTAAACCCGTTAACTGCACATCATAAGGTTGTTTTTCCCACAATTCTTTTCGTATAACGGCATTGGCATTATTACAAAATGGAATAGATTGCTCATAATTTGAAACGGCCGGAAACCATTTTTTAAACAACTGATGCTCTGAATATTTGGTCAGGTCGTTACCCACTTGCCTGCCATATACCAAGGCCACCTTATCATTTTTAAAGGGTGCTATCATTTTTTGTACCCAGTCTGTATATAAAGGATAAACGTGTGCACTGGCAAACAATAAAAACTCGCCCTTTGCAGCTTCACAGCCAACATTGATCGCTCTTCCAAAGGAGAAATTTTCTGGCCTAATGTTAACGATCTTTACTCGATATCTTTCTGCGATTTCAACTGTTTTGTCTGTCGAACCAGAATCCACCAAAATCACTTCTATTTCATTATGGAGCGTTTGTTTTTGAATGCCCACCAATAACTGACCGATGTGTTTTTCTTCATTAAAAGAACGGATAATGATGCTACACTTTGTGGTCTTTTTTGTTTAATTGGTCAGCTGTTAATGTTTTGAAATAGGCATAAGTACGTTCCAATCCTTCTTTTCTACTTACCTTAGGCTCCCAACCTAATAGTTGCTTAGCCAAACTAATGTCTGGTTGGCGTTGTTTAGGATCATCAACTGGCAAATCATGGTATACTACCTTTTGTGTAGAACCTGTTAAGGCAATGATTTCTTCGGCAAAGGCCTTGATTGTAATTTCATCTGGATTCCCAATGTTAACTGGGCTCGCATAATCAGATAACAATAAACGATAGATTCCTTCTACCAAATCATCCACATAACAGAAGGCTCTGGTTTGACTTCCATCTCCAAAAATGGTAATGTCTTCTCCCCTGATTGCTTGGCCAATGAAGGCTGGCAATACACGTCCGTCATTTAGACGCATGCGAGGGCCATAAGTATTAAAGATCCTAACAATCCTAGTTTCTAAACCGTGGAATGTATGATAAGCCATGGTCATGGCTTCTTGGAAACGTTTGGCTTCATCATATACGCCACGAGGCCCTACTGGGTTTACATTTCCCCAATAACTTTCTACTTGGGGGTGTACTGTTGGGTCTCCATAGATTTCTGATGTAGAGGCAATTAATACTCTTGCATTTTTTGCCTTCGCTAAACCTAATAAATTATGTATGCCCAAAGAACCCACTTTTAAAGTTTGGATTGGGATTTTTAAATAATCAATAGGGCTTGCAGGCGAGGCAAAGTGTAAGATATAATCTAGTTCTCCAGCAACATGTACAAATTTACTCACATCATGGTGATGGAATTCGAAATTTGCCAAGGGAAATAGATGCTCTATATTTTGTAAATCGCCAGTAATTAGGTTATCCATAGCTATTACATGGTAACCCTCTTTAATAAATCGATCACATAAATGAGAGCCTAAAAACCCTGCTGCGCCTGTTATTAATACTCTTTTATTCATAATTCTGCAATTCTAGGCTGTAAGCCAATTCCATAATAGGTAAAACCTTCGGCTACAATTTCGTCAGCCTGGTAAATGTTACGCCCATCAAAAACAACACGACCATTCATTACGGACTTAATCTTGTCCCAATCTGGCAACCTAAATTCAGGCCACTCGGTTACCAATAATAAGGCCTCAGCACCTTTAACTGCATCTATCGCATCTTTTACAAAGATTACCCTTTTGTCTGCAAAGTGTTTCGCCTCTTCCATTGCAATCGGATCGTAAGCCAAAACAGTTGCGCCAGCTTTTAAAAGCTCATCAATCAAGATCAACGAGGGTGCTTCACGCATGTCATCTGTATTGGGTTTAAAAGATAAGCCCCACATGCCAAATGTTTTACCTTTTAAGTCACCATTAAAATGTTTGTCAATTTTCTTGAACAATACAAATTTCTGGTCATCATTCACTTCATCTACGGCTTTTAAAATCCGCATATTATATTGGTAATCATCTGCAGTATGAAACAAGGCCTTTACATCCTTAGGGAAACAAGAGCCACCATAACCAATGCCTGGATAAATAAATCGCGTACCAATGCGAGGATCTGAACCGATGCCTTTACGCACCTCATTGACGTCTGCACCCACCAATTCGCATAAATTAGCAATATCGTTCATGAACGATATCTTGGTGGCGAGCATGGCATTAGCCGCATATTTGGTCATCTCTGCTGATGGGATATCCATGAAATAAATAGGATGGCCATTTAACACAAATGGGCGATACAACCGAGAAAGGGTCTCTCTTGCCAGGTCTGATTCTGCGCCGATCACGATACGGTCTGGCTTTAGAAAATCATCTACAGCTGCGCCTTCTTTTAAAAATTCTGGGTTGGATGCTACATCGAAAGGAATCTCAACGCCACGTTTTTCCAAAGCAGCAGCAATTGCTGCCTTCACTTTTTTAGCTGTACCTACTGGAACAGTACTTTTAGTAACTACTATCGTATAATCTTCTATATAAGTACCTACGGTGTTGGCTACTTGTAAAACGTACTTCAAATCTGCACTACCGTCTTCACCAGGAGGTGTACCTACGGCAATAAATACAACCGATGCGCCTTTAACTGCTTTTTCAAAATCCGTGGTAAATGACAACCTTCCTTTGGTAAAATTAGATTCTACGATCTGTTCCAGGCCAGGTTCATAAATTGGCAAAATTCCCTTTTTAAGGTTGTCAATCTTTTTTTGATCAACATCTACACAGATAACCTCTGTACCTACTTCTGATAAACAGGCCCCCGTAACTAAACCTACGTATCCCGTACCAACAATAATAATTTTCATAATAGAACGTCTCTATAAATCGTTTTTAATTAACCCAAAGAAATTGCTAATCTTAATTACTTTTTACCTGTTATTTTTTCCCAAAGATTCCTTTTCTTTTTTTCATTGCCATAAGATCCGTAGCCATAACCATAGCCGTAGCCGTAGCCATAGCCATAGCCATAGCCGTAACCATAACCGTAGCCATACCCATAAGAATTAGAGGCTTGAATATCATTAACCACAATACCCAATCTTTTCATTTTGGCTCCTTTATGTAATTCTTCAACAATATTCAATTGTGCTTTGTAGGTGTATTTTTGACGAACCAAATATAAACACATGTCTGCATATGGCCCTAATAATTGCGCATCAGTTACTATACCAACTGGTGGTGCATCTATAATGATATAATCAAATTGCTGCTTTAATTCGGCCATCAGAGTTTTAACTCGCCCATTCAGCAAGGTCTCTGCTGGGTTTGGCGGTATGGGCCCAGAATTAATGATAAATAAGTTTTCATGGATATCTAAAGGCTTAATGATATCCTTTGCCTGAAGATCTTTATTGATCACATAATTTGTAAAACCTTGTTTATTTGGGATATTCAATTTCGCTGACAAACCTGGTTTACGCAAGTCTAATTCCATTAACAATACCCTTTTTCCGGTTATAGCCAAGATGTTACCTAAATTAATGGCCATGAACGACTTACCTTCACCAGACATGCTAGAGGTAAAAAGAATAATTTTATCATCTTCCTGACCGAGGTAAAAGGAAAGGTTTGTTCTGAGTGCCCTAAATTGTTCTGAGATTGCCGAGCGAGATTGATTTGCTACAATTAAATTATCTGCTTCGTCATTATGGCTAATTTCGCCAACAATCGGGACATCAGTCATCTTTAAGATATCTTCTTTATTATTTATTTTGTTATTCAATAAATCTTGCACATAAATAATGCCTATAGGAACCAAGAAGCCCATAAACAATCCTATTACGCCGATAATTGATTTTTTTGGGCTAAAGGGCATAACTTCAGACTTGGGAGGGTCGATGGTTTTAGAATTAGCAATGGTAGAAGTTTTAGAAATGGCCGTTTCCTCACTTTTTTGCATCAAAAAGATATATAACTCTTGTTTAATTCGTTGTTGACGTGCCAAGTCTAAATAATTACGTTCAATAGCTGGCACCTGTTTCACCTGCCCTTCGGCGGCCTTCATCTGTGAATTCAGTTTGTCTCTTGTAATTTGCAAACTGGTTCTGTTTGAGATTAAATTAGCCAACATGTCTTTACGTAAGTTGGCAATTTGTTGATCCAAATTTAAAATTAGTGGATTGGTTTCTGTTAGACCTAATAAACGTCGATCTCGTTCTAAGAGCAAAGCATTGTACCGCTCCATTAAACCGGTGAACACTAAATCGGCAGGCATCAAGGAACTTGGCAGCACCCGTTTTTTATCATCTTTAAGATAGTCTAACAGGCTATTGAACATACTCAACTGAATCTCAACCTTAGCCAAATCATTCATATATACTGCAGAATTTTGCACCAATAATTTAGCTTGCTCACTCATGTCAGCTAAATTATTTTGTTGTTTAAATCCTTGGATATTGCCCTCTAGGTCGCCTAATTCTGTACCGATGTAGGCCAAACGGTTTTTGATGAACTTAATGGTACTATCTGCTACCTCATTTTTATCCTTCAAATTTGCCTCAACATACTTCTTAATCAACGTGCCTAAAATATCCTCTCCCTTTTTTGGAATTGCATGATTGATACTAAGGTCGATAATAGTAACTAGCTTATTTGTAACCGCTACCTCTGTTTCCTTCATTAAATCTGCAACTTTTGAATCAATCGAGGTAATCGTAAAATTATATTCGTTATCAGCGAAGTTTTCCCCTTTCGTTTTGGTAATAATGAATGTCCCTACCTTTGGAATTGATATGGCTTGATTAAAATGCGCAATAGTTTCAAATTCTTTCGTGTTTACCGAAATCTTTCTATCTTTTAGAAACTTCAAATTCACCTTAGTTCCCTTTATTGTATCTTGCGAGGTAACCATTTGAACCCTAAATGGACTCTTGTATAATTCCATATCCCTTACCCTTCCCTTATGATAGTAAGTAATGTTCAAATCCATATCTCTTACCACCTGTTCCATCAGATAGCGAGTTTTTAAAATCTCCGCTTCATTATCAACTGTACTTTTAGATCCTAAAAGCCCCCCTAACTCCCCTAATAAATCACCCCCACCTAACATACCTGCTCCTTTTTTTTCATCGTTTACCAATACCCTTGCAGATATCTTGTAAATAGGAGTTTTATAACGGATATATAAATAAGCGGTGCCTAAAAAGAAAAATATAGAAAAAAGTAACCATGGCCATTTGCCAATTAACTTAGCAAACAACAACTTAAAATTAACACCTTCTTCTTGCTCTGAAACGATATGAGTTTGTACTGGATTCATTAATTATTTGTTTCGAATGAAATTCTATATTATTATAACCTGGTAAATAATACCACTAAAACAGATAGCGCAGAACCAAGGATGGCAAAAGTTTGCGTCCTTGCCGCATTTAGGGAGGCAGCCTTGCCCTTGTTAGGTTCTACATAAATCACGTCGTTTTGTTTAAGGTAAAAATACGGACTGTTGATAAAATCAGAAGAGTTCATGTCAAATCGAATAAATTCCTTTTTGCCATCTTGGTTTCTGATTAACAGCACATTTTCTCTCCTGCCAAAAATGGTCAGGTCGCCCGCTAACCCCAAGGCATCTAAAAAAGAAACCTTTTCATTCGGCATGGTATAAACTGCCGGTCTATTAACCTCTCCTAAAACTGTTACCTTAAAATTGGCAAAACGAACTTCTATACTAGGTTTAGTATATAAAGCCTCCATTTTTGTACGTATTAGATTTTTGGCTTCATAAGTAGTTAGACCTGCCAATTTGATTTTTCCTATACCCACAAGCTCCACTTCTCCGTTTTTGTCTACCAAAAAAGCCGGCATTTGTTGCAAACTTGCGGGAGCAGTAGGATTAGTGCTAGCCCCTAATGTCTGTAAACTAGCCCCTTGGTTAACCACCATCGCACTTTGAGGATCTATGCTAAAAATATTAATTGATAAAATATCATCAACTTGTATAAACGGCTCCGTAAATTGGGCCATGCTTTTAATTTGGGGATCGCCGGTTAATGGAATGTCCTGAAAATAACTTACTTTTTTTGTAGTTGCACAGGAAGATAGTAGGGCTAAAAACGTTAATGCAAATAGACTTCTTAAATAAGAAGGAAAATAAGATTTATACATATAGGGATAGATATTTGCGGTAAAGATAATAAGTTTAGTTTAAAAGACATTCAATTTTAACAATAGCACACCGAAAACTAACTGATTTACGTAATATTAT
>SEDG01000834.1 GCA_004295885.1 Pedobacter sp.
ACTGTTGGATTTGTTGTTAAAACCCAATAAGTTTTTGCTGGCATATAAACTGAAGTATTGGTTACATTTTTAATACTCGCAGGAATTCCGTTCGCATCTACATTTGCTAATTGCAGTTCTTTTAAATCTAAAATTTGATTGGTATTGTTATAAATCTCAACAAAATCTACCCCTCCAGTTCGTGGGTTAGACAAAACTTCACTGATTAAAACATCGCCTTTTTTAAGCGTATAAGGTTTCACATAGAAAAAACTAGCGGTATTACTTGTTGCAATTTGGTTCCCTTTTAAGTCTTTTACGCCTGTTACAGTCAACTTATAATCGCCCGATGGCAAAGCTGAAGCAAATGTCAATTTGTAAACATTTGCTATAGAAGTAGCAGTTACACTTGTGGGTCCGCTTAGGTTAGTTACAGTATAATTGTTCGTTATCAAGGCGGATGAAGGTTGCAATCGTTCAGAGAAAACTACTTCAACATTCAATTCATCGAGCACTTTAGCGCTCACCAAAGTTGGAGGAGTAACATCTGGCGTTAATTCAGAAATGGTAAAATCATCAAATATGAAACCCGTAGAACGAGTGGATGTATATTCGCACCGCACACCAAACCAATCTGTATTTGTATGCGTTAAATCGGTGGCACTTCCTTCCAAAACATAGTTTGTTCCACCAGTTATGTCAGTAAAAAGTTCCCATTTTCCAACATCATTTCTTGTCACTTTAACACGAGCTAAAAGCGTATTTACATCTACTCTTGTTTTCGCTGAACCATCAATAATCTTAGTAGCCGTTGTTCCGCTTTGCCTATACAAATCATAACTATCAGTGCTTCCGCTCTCTCCTATTTGGACAAAATATCCATTTAACGGCGCATTTAAATCCTGATTATCAGCAATTAAATAAATTTTTGCTTGGTTACTTGCCGAAGGGTCAAAATTCATTTGTACAAAAAATTCATACTTTGCATTTAGGGCCAACAGATTTGATGTAGCCAAGCTAACAGATTGAGCAGTAGAACTTAAGGAAGTTTGAAGCTGCTTTGAAGGGTTAACGTTAAAGGAAGAATTACTGCCAACCCAAGCAGGATTCGAGGTAAAATTTCCATCAGAAAAGTCGTCAACAACTTGTGCAGATGTAAGTTTAACGCTTAAAAGCATTAAAAAAAGTAAAGTTTTTCTCATATTTGGTAGATATTAAGAATTAACTAA
>SEDG01000006.1 GCA_004295885.1 Pedobacter sp.
CTTGCTTGTTTAAGTGCCGAAAAGTTGAAAGAAGGGATTTCTTTTTCATTTTTATAGATTACATACAGCCCATCCTTAAAATTCATCATTTTTAAGTCGCTGTTGAAGGCTTTTACCAGTGTATCTATATCAACGGCCTTTCTATTTAACGCACTTAATGTTTTGGGTTGGCTTCTTTGTTTAAGCCAGTAGGATAATGAATCGTTGCCATTGAAGGTGATTAAATTGACTGCGCCAGCCTGCCCAGTTGTAAGCCTTTTAATGTTGGCATTAATTAAACTATCTGGCTTTCTGCCAGTGTTAGGAATGTCTGCTATCTTATTAATTTCAAAACCTTCAGCCGCCAATGTATTATTGTAAAGAGATTTAAAAAAATGTTGGATTGAACCATTATAGGCGATAACTCTTTTCTTCGACCAATTTTTCTGTTTCGATTTGCTGCCTTTTAGGTCTTCAAAAGAGGGCAAGCCAGCAAAATAAACGATTTTAGATTTGTAGTTATATTCAAAATCTTGCAACAGATATTTAATCTTATATCCCAGGGCTTTATTTTCTATCACTAAAAAATCACTTGCCTTTACGGTAAGTAAACCAGCAGTCTTATCATCATCAAATGTCAATACATCGGTATTTAGAATGGTACATTCTGCCGAATTGGGTGTTTTACCAATAAAAAATTTTTGTAAAAGGTAAAAACCCAATCATTTGTACAAGGATATCGTAATTACCAGGTGCAAGTTTGCCTAGTGTAAATCGGCCTTCATTGTCGGTTACCGTGGCAATTTTATAACCGCTCAAATAAACTGCCGCACCTGGAAGCGCCCCAACGTTGTCTTTAACAGTGCCAGTAATTAAAAAAGTTTGGGCAAAAGTAGATGTCCCGCACAAGGTAAATAAGATGAAAAGAAGGTTTAGTCTTTTAGCCATAAGGTAAATTTAACTAAATAATTAGGTGTTTAAAATAAAATTGTAGCATTACCATCTGTAGGGTATAAAAGAACTTGATTTTTTTATGTATGTTTATATACCTATTTATCTGCGCTTTATGAAAGATACGCTCACTTGCATCATTGTTGATGACGATGATTTGGATAGGATGGCTGTAGAGGCCGAACTATCTTCTTTTACTCAAATAAAAGTTTTAGGGAGTTTTTGTAATCCGATTGAAGCAATTAGTGCTATTCACGCTCAATTACCTGATGTGTTATTTTTGGATATTGATATGCCAGAAATTAACGGTATTGACTTTGTGAAATCTATGTGTGGCCTAGATACCATTAATGTATTTATTACATCTCACCCAGAATTTGCACTACAGGGATTTCAATTAAAAGTTTTCGATTTTATTTTAAAGCCATTAGAAACAGATCGGTTTGAAAGCTGCATTAACCGAATTTGCGATTTTGTTAAGCTTAAAGGGAAAGCCGAAGCTTATGATGTGCTTTTTGAAAATGAAAAAATAATTTTCAAGGAAGGGCATAGCGTGGTTAACTTAAATGCCAATGAAGTAATTTATTTAGAGGCTTATGGCGATTATACAAAAATTGTAACTGAAAAGAAAGCTCATCTTACATTGGCGACACTTTCCAATTTTTTAGAATCACTACCATTGAGAAAGTTTGTACGTATTCATCGCAGTTACGTTATTGCTATTAACAAGGTTAAAAGTTTAGGTCCAAAGACAATAGATATGGGAATTAATGACATACCTATTGGTAAAACATATTTAAAAGAAGCTAAACAAATTTTAAAAGTAAACTGACACAAGAGTACGTTAATTTATATAGTATGAAACTATTTTACGCCTTCTTGTTGATATTACTTTCCTCAATTTCCATAAGCGTTGCCCAAAAGTTTCCTGATTTATCAAAATATCAGACCGACAAGGAAAAAATGGGTATGCTGTACAATTTTTGTAACTCTTTGTTAGGTAAAGGATTAAATGACAGACAGGACTGCGTCAATATGGTTACTGCTAGTAAGATGGGTATGCAACTTTGTAAAAATGGAGACGAATATGTGAGCAATTTGTTTACAATATTTGTTGGTTATGGTTACGAATTTGAGCGTTTACATTTAGACAGTGCTATTTATTATTATGAGAAGGGTTTAAGTGATTCTAGAAGGTTAAGATTTGATTTTAATATAGACAGAATAATGGAGCGTTTAAACGGATTATATTTTGATACGCGAAAATTAAAACAGAGAGAAAAATTAATTGCCGTGATGAGGAATATTTTAGATACCGCAACCAATATGACCAGAAAAGTTGTGTTAAGTGGCAGCGTTAGTGAATATTATTTAAGTGTGGCAAAATATGAAGAAGCGATAAAGTTCATTTTAAAAAATATCGAGTACCAGAAAATAAATTTTGCCAAGAATAAGACGGCCTTGTTAGATAATATTGGATTAAAATATGTTCAGATTGGGAGTATTTTTAATACAATGGGGCAGTATAATAAAGCAATAGAGTATTATGATTTGGCGGGACCATATCTTAAAGTTTATAGAATTGGAAAAATTACTTTATTGATGAACTACGTTCTAGTTCATCTAAAACTTGATCAAATACAGAAAGCCAAGCTGTATTATAAAAAAATGTATGGCTTAATGAAGCCGACTGATAGCTCTTTTCACGAATTAAGTAGTGCTAATCAATATCTTGCGGATTATTATAACAATAAAAATAATACATCCGAAGCATTCAAATTTGCGAAAGAGGCTTTAAGAATGGCTAAAAAATCAGGTAATGAACAAAGTATTGTTAATGCAAATAAAACATATGGCTCTGTTCTTTATAAAAGGGGAAGTACTAAGGAATCTATTGATTACCTACAAAAAGCTGCCATAAATGCCTACGATTTTAATAAGGAAGATTATGCAAGTATACAAATTAGACTGGCATTAAGTTATGCGGACTTAGCTGATTGGGAACTTGCCTACAAGCATGCCAAAAATTATGCAGAAATAAAAGATACTTTATACCAAGAAACCTCGAAAAAGACTTTGGCAGAGTTAGAAGCTCGTTTTCAGAACAATGCAAAGAAGCAGGAAATAAAATTATTAAATATAGAAAGTAGCAATAAAAGTATTCAATTAAAAGAAGAGAAAAAAACAAGATGGCTACTCGTTTCTCTTGTATTGTTTGCTTTTTTATCAGCCGGTTTAATATATTGGAACTATAGAAATAAGCAAAAGATAAATACAATATTAGATAAGAAAAATCAGGAGCTTGATTTGGTAAACTCACAGCTTAACAATGCAAACCAGACAAAAGCCAAGTTGTTTAGCATCATATCGCATGATTTAAGAAGTCCTGTTAGTCAATTGTTTACGTTTCTAAGGATGCAACAAATCAATCCGACTCAAATTTCTGAAGAGAACAGACTTTCGCATCAAAAGAAGTTGATGGAATCTTCAACCCAGTTGTTAGAAACTATGGAAGATTTGTTGTTGTGGTCTAAAAGTCAGATGGAAAGTTTCGAGTTGGATATTGAAGACATAAACGTTGATCAACTTTTTGAGGAAACCAAAGCGTTAATGCAAAATCAAGCAGATGCTAAAAATGTAACAATTGAGGTTGGAGATTTAACCTTGGCTAATTTGCCGAGCGATAAAAACTTGCTGATTATTGTGTTGCGAAACTTATTGCAAAATGCCATAAACCATTCTTACAACGATACGTCAATTTTATTAAATGCTGGTATTCATGAAGGCAAACCTTTCCTGTCTGTGGTAAATAAAGCAGATGTTATCCCACAAGAAAAGATAGATGATCTTCTTAACAATAAGAATGTGAAAAGCAAATCGTCAGGTTACGGATTGGTCATTGTAAAAGAAATGCTTCAAAAACTAAACGGCGATTTAAAAATTGAAAGCTCTACAACACATACTTCAATAAGTATACATTTTCTTAGATAAGAGATATCCTCAGTCTATTTATAAACCATCTACTTTAAAGGAAGTTAATTGGTAGCCCGATCATAAGGAAATGACCTGAAGTGTAGTTCTTCCTCTGTAATAGAAGGAGTTGTGCCAGAAAACTGTTTAAAATCTCTGATAAGGTGCATATGATCAAAATAGCCACATTGGAAAGCTATTTTACTCCAAGTTATATCTGGGTTTTGTTCTTTTAGCTTGTAGCTGTTAGAAAACCTAATTAACTTTCCAAACATCCTTGGAGATACCCCAATTTTATGATTGCATATTCTTTCAAACTGGCGTAAACTTAAGCAAGCCAGAGAAGCGGTTTCTTCTATAGAAATTTTGCCCGCTGATTGGATAAAAGCAGCTATTGCTTTATCAAAAGGAGATAAGGAATCATTTAGTCTTTCTTTTAAGAAATATTGTATAATTTGATTTTGAAGTGCCGCGGTAGGTGATTCTGATAAACGTTCGGTTAACGAGTTAACCACATTCCCAAGGAAAAATTTTGCATCATAACAGTTATTCGTCAATTCGGTTTGAGGTATATTACCCATCAAACTATTCCATCCAATTGGTTTAAACTGTACACATACCGCCCTATGATTTTTTCCTAAATTCATTACAGTTGAAAATAAATGAAAACCTGCAAAAATTGCATTTTCTCTTTCTACTAAAGAACCGTGTTCAAAGGCACTAATTTTGTCTTCTAAAATAAAACACAAACACGGTCTATAATCAGGAACAATGGTTAATTCTTTTACAAAATCTTCGTTTAAATTAAGGTTTACAACAATGATGTTCTCCACATATTGTTGCAAGCTAGGTTCAGGTAAAAAGTAGGTAAACCCCATATATAAATATATAAAACGTTTAGGGTTATTTCAATTACATTAAATGTTTATTACAAGGTAATTTTTTAAAATAACATACAAAGGTTGTCGTGTTTGTACTATGTGATGGCGGCTGCCTTAGGCTAAATTTGATTTGATATAGCGCAAATTCAAAATGTTAATTCCCTCTACCGATTATTCCTGTCCGTTCATCGATAATATCCATAATTGCGCTCCGTTCAAAGCTATCTTCATTTTATTAAAATTAATCCTATGAAAAATAATTATCTTTTTTTAGCCATTTGTTGTATTGGAATTCTTTTTAGTTCTTGTTCAGAAACTGGATTAGAGGGGCCTGAGGGACCTGCAGGGCCGCAAGGCAAAACTGGAGATGCAGGGGCGGTTGGCCCTGCAGGTAAAGATGGTAGTACAATTTACAATGGGAATGGTGTGCCAGCAAATACAATTGGAATTAATGGAGATTATTACCTAGATAAAAATACAGGGAATTTATACGGGCCAAAAACCGCAGGAGTTTGGGGAACGCCTACTGTGTTAAGAGGTGATGATGGCACAAATGGCACCAACGGTACAAATGGTGCTAACGGTGCAGCAGGTACAAACGGGACCAATGGAACAAATGGAACAAATGGCACCAACGGTACCAATGGAAGTACAACTTTGAGTGGAAACGGTACCCCGTCGGCGGCAACTGGTATTGTAGGAGATTACTTTTTAGACAAAACAAACTATTTATTATATGGTCCTAAAACCGTTTCGGGTTGGGGAATTCCTATTCTATTACGCGGTGCAGATGGTACTCAAGGGCCAACTGGTGCTGCAGGTAAAGATGGTAGTATAATTTACAGCGGCTCGGGTTCGCCAGTAACAACTATAGGAGTTGATGGAGATTATTATCTTGATAAAAATACTGGAAATTTGTATGGTCCAAAGGTAGCTGGGGCTTGGGGAACTCCTCTAATTTTAAGAGGAACCAACGGTACTAATGGTACGAATGGAACAAACGGAACCAATGGCGCTGCGGGTACAAATGGAACTAACGGAACAAATGGAACAAATGGCAGTGTTACCTATTCAGGTTCAGTTGCTCCAACTGGAGCTATAGGAACAACTGGCGACTATTATTTGGATAAAACAAACTACTTATTGTATGGTCCTAAAACTGTTGGTGGTTGGGGAACTCCAATTCTATTACGTGGAGCTGATGGTGCACAAGGTCCAACGGGCCCAGCTGGCGCAGATGGAACGGTTATATATAGTGGAGAAACTGAACCTGATCCTGCGTTGGGCAAATTGGGAGATTTCTATATTTCTAGGCTTCCAATTGCATTTTATGGCCCAAAATCTAACTTAGGTTGGGGCATGGGAACTAACTTAAAAGGTAACGATGGTGCAAATGGTACAAATGGAACCAATGGTACAAACGGGACAAATGGCAACACAATTTTAAATGGGGTAGGTTTGCCAGCAAATTCTTTAGGAAATGATGGGGATTTTTATCTTGATATTTCTTCCTATGTTATGTACGGGCCAAAAAGCTCAGGTGCTTGGCCGGCTTATGGAACAACTTTAAGGGGTGCTAATGGAGCTGATGGAAATTCGAATGTAATTGCTTTAGAAACTGCCGATGCTGCAACGTTTGATTGGGCGTATGAAAGCTCAGATGTAAGAAATTTGATGATGCGTAGAAATGGTAATTATAACGATTCTACTTCGGTTTATAATATTCCATCGGCTAATGTTGCGGCTGCGAAAACAGGAACTGTATTGGTATATATACGCACAAGTAGCGGTGCTGGGGTTTCTAACTGGAAACAATTAAACTTTACAGATTATAGTATTGGCACAAGTTACTTTTACAATTACAATTTAAGGCTTGATGCTACAACTGCAAAAGTTAGAATACTTTCTAAGTATAATACCACTTCACCATCGTTAATTACAATTGATAAAGTTAGGATAGTCATTATCCCTCCAAGTTCATCTGGTGTTTTAAGCAATACCAACCAGAATACGCCGATGTTGCAAGCAATGCGAGAGCTCAATCTCAAAGAAACAGATTTTAAGAAGCTGAAATAAGTAGTCTTTCGGTAACACACCATATAGTGGGTTACCATAAAAAATCCTCTTACACTCAATAAACTCTTATGAAAAGGCCTTTAATCTTATCGTTCTGCTTTTCCTTACTGTTTGGCATTGCCGATGCACAAGATATTGAACAAATGATAAAGCAAAAACCATTTGTAATAAATGGCACATTAGGTTTAGGGGTTGGTACGTATAACTCAAGCGGAATTCCTGCTCGCCAGAGAGCATTTTCTTATTTATTTAATGGTGCGCCTACGGTTTCAATTTATGGTGTCTCATTTCCTTTTAGTGTGGTAGTAAGTGACCAACAAAGAGGTTTTACCCAGCCTTTTAACCAATATGGAATCAGTCCCACTTATAAATGGATAACCGTTCACGCTGGTTGGCAAAGCATACAATGGTCGCCATATACCCTAGCAGGATATAATTTTTTGGGAGGTGGAGTTGAGTTGAATCCTGGTAAGTTAAGATTTGGATTTATCTATGGACGCTTTAATAAAGCAATTGAAGAAGACCCAGCGTTAATAACTGCGTTCTCGCAAACACCGGCCTATAAAAGAACTGGCTTTAGCACCAAATTAGGCTGGGGTACAGAGCGTAATCACTTCGATTTTACTATGCTTAAGGCAAAAGATGAAGTAAGCTCATTAAAGAACAAGCCAAGTTCCCTTAATCTAACGCCTTCAGAGAATTTAGTTCTGGGTATTTCTAGCAGGTTTACCTTCTTTAAACGTTTTGTATTTGATATTGATGCATCGGGTAGTTTGTATACCCGCAACTTATTAGCAGATACGGTTAAAAACCTAAAACTCGATAAAATAGATTTTATCAAGGATTTAATAAACTTAAATGCTTCCACTCAATTACTTACCGCCGGACATACAAGCTTAGGTTATCAAGGTCAGAATTATAATGTTTTAGTAAAATATAAAAGAGTTGACCCAGATTTTAAATCGATGGGGGCTTACTATTTTGAGAGTGATGTTCAGAATTATACAGTAGAAGGGGGTGTAAAAGTGATAAAGGGACAGATGCAGTTGAATGGCTCATTTGGGGTGCAAAATGATAACCTTTTAAAGGACAAAGCCTATCAATCTAACCGTAAAATTGGTTCAATCAATGCCTCGTTTAACAAAACAAATTACGGTATTGATGTTCAATATTCTAATTATGGCATTACTCAAGATAGAGGCCTAAACCCAATAGTAGACACATTGAGAATTGCTAAAACCAATCATAATTTAAATACAATGTTAAGGTATAGCATAGCCGACACTTTAATTTCACACAGTTTTATTTTGGTGGGAAATATTCAATCCTTGGTAGATTTAAATAGATTTACTTCTGCTCAAAGCTTATCTAATAGTAAAACGGCAAACTTATCTTATCAGCTGGGTTTCCCAAAAACAGGCTTAAATTTTAATACTAGTTTTAATTATACAGTAGCCGATATTTATTTAGGCCATACCGTTTTCTTCGGGCCATCAGTTGGTATTGGGAAAGATTTTTTTGAAGGAAAGCTCGGTTTAAATGCCGCAATGAGTTTTCAACAGCAAAAGAATAATAAAATCAATGCGGGTAATATCCTTAATGGAAGCTTAAATGGTTCGTTCCGTTTCACCAAGAAGAACGCAGCCAATTTATCCATCAATTATTTAAAAAGTAACTCGAAGGATATCACGCTACCATCCTTCAATGAAATTTATAGCAACCTCAGTTTGTCACATTCTTTTTAATCCAAAATCATCTACGTTATGCAGCACATTTTACCTTTGATTAAAGATTTTAAAAGAGTAATCCTTTCGTTATTCTTAATCGCATTTGGCTATGGTGCATTGGCACAAACTGCGGCTCCTCAAGTTAACATCAATGTAAATATACTTCCTCCTTATTCGCCCTATTATTCAGATTATTCTGGCGCAAATGCAGGCAAGGTATTGTTATTTGTTAGAAACTTAACATCAACACAAAAAAGAATTAAGCTAACAGGTGAGCTAAAAGGCAACAATGGAATCAGAATTTCTACCAAATCAACCTATGTGCCATTACAACCAATTATTCTACAGCCTAACGAAACTAAACAATTAAATGGTGCCGCACTTCGAGACGTTTTTGATTTAAACTCTTTAAATGTTTATGGAATTGACAAGGTAAAACTAGTCCAAACCTCAAGATTACCAGAAGGAGATTATACTTTTTGCTTACAAGCAGTAGATATGGATAATAACCAGGTAATTACCAATACTGCCCCTCAAGGTTGCACAAATGTAACGATAGCATACCCAGAAGCGCCAATATTAATCAGTCCCACAAATAACAATTCTGTCTTTTCTATAACACCACAAAGTGTGGTATTTAATTGGATAAATCCTGGCTTTGCGCCAATGGGTACGCAATATGTTTTACAAGTTGCCGAAATGCCTTTAATTTCTACCGATCCAAATCAGGTTTTAAACAGTGTCTCATTTCCCTTAGTTAATAAAACATTAAATGGATTTTCTTATGTACTATCTCCAGCAGATCCGCCTCTTATTTTGGGTAAAAGATACGCTTGGAGAGTTAAAGCGATTGATCCTAGCGGAAGAATAGTTTTTAAAAATGGTGGAATAAGCCAAGCTAATATATTTACCTACTCAAGCCCAATTAACCTTACCGCTGCCCCAACATTGGTATATCCACAACAAAATGAACTTGTTACCGCTATTGATAAAGGGGCATTTTTTAAGTGGTCGGACAATGCAGTTGGAAAAACCACATACTTATTGCAAGTAGCAGAAATGCCAGGCTCGGGAGGAAATGCCGAACAAATATTTAGCCTAAACAAATTTGTTATCAATCAAACTGTTAGTGATTTGAGTTACGCACTACCTTCAAATACTCCATTAATTATTGGTAAAAGGTACGCATGGAGAGTGAGTAAAGTAGATCCCTTATCTAAAGCTCCATTAAAAGGTGGGGGGGTAAGCCAAATTCGAGTATTTGCGTTTAATATTAAAGACATTGTTGAAGCGCCGGTTTTGATAAGCCCTATCGCTAATGCAAAAATTACTTTGACCTCTCCTCAAAATGTGACTTTTAATTGGGATTTTAAAACTAAAGGATATTTTAGGTATAATTTTCAGCTTGTAGAACTTGCCACACCTACCTCAAATCCATCACAAGCATTTGAAAATGGCAATTTTTTAATTAGTAAAGATATTCTCTATGCTAATACCTTGACAATAACAAACACAGACCCATTACTAAAAGCGGAGAAAACTTATGCTTGGAGAGTAAGAGCTAACGATTTGGGGATATCTACCTCAATTAAAAATGACGGTTATAGTGCTGTAAGTATTTTTGATTATACAATTCTAAAAAATGAAGAAAAATTACCACTAGCGCCCGTACTCACTAGCCCAAAAGTCGCAGAAGTTGTTGCTCAACAAAATGATTTCTCACAACCTAAGATTAATATTACCTGGGATAAATCTAACACGTTAAGCCCAGCAACATATGAAGTTAGGATTGTAAAGATAATACCAGGATTTGATGCTAAAAGTGCTTTAGACAACAACGTTCAAGTTGTACTTTCTTACAAACAAATGCCTAACAGTTTTACGTTATCACCTCCCGCTGTTAATGAAGATTTAACTTATGCCAGAAATCATGGTAGGGCAAAACTTGAAGAAGATAATACCTATGCTATCCAGATAATTGCTAGTGGTAATGCACCAGATGGTAAATTGCTGCGGATAGAAAATTTAGGCAAGAGCAACATAGTCGAATTTAGATATAAAGGAGCTCCAAAACCGGTAGCACCAGCGCCACCGACACCCATTTTGAGTACTATTGCTGGTAAGTTATTTTATAGGTTCAAACGCGATAATGAGCTACCCGTAAAGAGAGCCCTTAATTTCCCAGCTGTTACAACTGTGAAACAGGTTGATCCTAATGGTAGTAAAAATCCAAATGGAAGCTATAAAATGATAGATGTAGATCATTTTGACAACAACAATCTCCCAGGTTACTTCGAAAACAATACATTTCCAATGGATATGAACATTCATCCTTTAAAAAATGTAAAACTGAATTTTGTGTATGTAGTCATGCGAAGCCAAACTAAAAATCCAAAAAACATTAGTGAACTAACACCATATAAAGGCTATGCAACTGATATGTATCCATTGATACTAAATGGGGAAAAAATATCAGGTACTACTAGTATCGGAACAACTACTTTAAAAGAAGATGGAAGTTTTAGTTATACGTTTGTAAACAAATATAAAATTGGATACATAGGAACTGGTAAAGTTGCAGGTATTGGAAGTGATTTTAGTTATTTTGGATTTATTAGAATGTTTGTGGGTAAATATCATGCCGTTGGAGATAACAGCGAAGATGGTGATGAACGCTATTTTACAAGTCCTGACGTATATGTAGCGCCACAAGTAGGCAAAACAGTTAGTATACCAGACGAAATTGTTTTTGTTAATAGCTACAATTATACTGTTAAGGTTGTAAGTGATAAAACAAAAGATCAAGCAGTTACTGGTGGGTTGCCATTAGCGAATTATCCTGTTCAAATGCTCGATAGCCATAATTCTACGTCTTTTTCTGGGCCATTGGAAAATCAAGGAAAGGCGGTGTTCAAAGATACTTCCGATCCTAAGGATAATAAAGCAACTATGCCATGGGAGGCAGATGCCGAAAGTTATGCGACCCAAACTTTCACAACAAAAGACGATGAACTAAAAGATGTTAATTTGCCACTTGTAGCTATTGTAAAAACAGACGCATCGGGCTTTGCAACTTTTAAAAATCTATTAAATATACATAGCCATCTCCCATTTGTCCCAATTAATCCGTTAGAAGGTAACTTTAACTACGAATCGAAAAAAGGTGAATTGATAAAAGGAGGCTCTGCTAACTGGGGTATTTTTAATAGCGATTTTATACCTGAAACCATTGTCGCCAATCAATCAATTGTTTTAAAGCCTCGGTTGCCTGAAATTTACCTTCGAGCCATTACTGTGCAAAATGGTTTTAGCCAAGCAGTACCTTATGCAATTGTACATATACAAGGCTACACTAATGACAAGAACAAAACCTTGGTAGAAGACGATTATTTTAAAACGGATGCAAATGGATATTTACAAGTAAAAAATTTGGCAGCAAATCGTTTGCGTACAATAGTGATTTCCAAAATAGGGTTTGCAGAAAAAACGGTTGCAACCGAGCAAAATATAGCATTGGGAGAGCGTTTTCCAGCATCAGTAGAACAACTAATGACTGGAGCGGGGGCTGTGTATGGAACAGTTGTTAATGAAAAAGGACAACCTGTGATGGCGAACGTACGAGTTGGAAATGGACCTTTTGTAAAAACTTACAGCAATGGAGTTTTTTATATTGAAAATACGCAAACTGGTTTTCCCGGTATCACAATTGCACCTGTGGTAGATAATTACTATGGAGAAACATCCTATCCTAACATCAAGGTAAATGAAGCAACAATAATCACCAACAATTTAGGAAAAGCCAATAATACTATTGTTTTAAAAGAGAAACTCCATCGTGTTGTATTTAAAGTAGTAAATGCTGATGATGGCAAGGGGATGAGCAGTTATGTTGGCGTTGGCAATAATACTCTTGAATACTTTTCAAGCGATCCTTATACCGGCTTAACTAAAGAATTTGCCATCGCAAGTCCCGGAGACGAATTTAAAGTTAGAGTTGTTCAAAATGGTTTTGTAACCTACGATGATTATGTAAAAATACCAATCAATAAAGAAGCAGGGACACCTATTCTTATATCAATGAAAAAAGCTCAAGTGATCAGCGGTATTGTTAAAGATGCAATTACAGGTGCTCCAGTTGCTGGGGCTAGGGTTTATACAATAAGTGGCACAAACGTAGATGGTGAAGTTCAAAATTCTACTTTGTCTGGCGCAGATGGAAAGTATACCTTATACGGGGCAATCAATCCGAAAGCTTGGTTTGAGTACGGCCAATATTACATGGAGCTACCCATTAAGGTGTATGCCGTAAAAAGTGGTACTCCTGGTTACGTTAGGTCAACTATTGATGCATCTCCGGGTAGTGCTAATGCAAATTTTTCATTGGAACCCTTAACTGCAAAGGCAGAAATTTGGGGCTTGCCTATAGAAATCCACTCATTGGTTAAACAAAGCTATAGCACATCACTCATCACAGGGGCATTCATTAACATACCTCGTAACAATAGTTTCAAAACAGAATTTATCGAAGCGAAATTACCATTTAAACAACTTGCAGTGCAGGCTAATAAAAACGGCTATCAGCCTTCTGCAACTGTAATTGAAGTAGAATCTACTTCATTAAAAGTAATGGCTTATGAAAAATATGCTAGTGAGCTCATCGCATCTGATCAAGAGAATGTTTTAAATAAACTCTCTATAAAGCGAGTAGATGGCTACGGTAGTTTGACAGGTTATTTAGTATCAGAACTGTCAAACTTCAATTTCAGTTACAAATACACAGGTAAGTTTTTAATTGGTAAAAGCATCCGAAAACCCTATAGTGCGTTTTTCGAAAATATACCAACGCAAGTGTTTTCGGCTATGCCAAATTATACAACAAATAGCAGTTATGATTTACAAGCTTTGTACGGCAAGAGCAGTTTTATGGTTCATAATTTTAACGCCAACCTTATTACAGGCTCTACATTAAGTGCGAATGGATTTGATATGAAAGCCGAGGTTTCCTTAAATGTTCCACTTTTAGGTGCTACTACTTTACCGGCGGGAAGTTTTATCGTAACACAGAACAATATAGAATGGAAGCAATACAACGGAAATATCAATATTCCTTTAGAAAAATGGGGCATCTTAGGAACGGGATTATCTTATGACATTAATCAAGGAGGTTTTAAGGTTGTAAATGGAACTTTAAAAACAAGTTTACCTCAAGTAGCGCTTAAAGATTTAATCATTATGCCAACTACAGTTGATTTGGGTATATCTAAATTAACAGGGAATGAAGCTTTAACATTAGCCAATGTTACACCGCTAAAATTAGCTTCGGATGCGAAAATGACATTGAATTTTGACCCAGCAGCACCATTTGATCAAAAGCCTCATTATCGCCTAAATCTTACAAGTGGTAGTGAAACGGTAGCTTATATAAACGATTTGCCAGGAATGGGCAACTCAAGGGTAAATATTAATATGTTAACTGATTACAGCGATGGAAAACATAAATCCATTATTGTAGCCCCTACCAAAATCAATCATTATAATGTATTGTCACAAGATGTTACTGGTATTGAAGTCGCAGATAATTTCTTTACGCTAATTGGGAATACGAATCTTGAGATACCGGGAGCACCAGCAAACGTAACTGGTAGATTTAAATACCTGAAAGATCCTTCAAGTCAATATGCTGATAAAAATGGAATTGTTTTAATGGTAGAAAAATTACAAACAGACGTTGAAATGGAAGGTAAAGTGAAATTTGAAGGTAGTTCATTTCAACTTTCTCAAAATAACCTTTCAATAGAGGGAAATGTTTTAATCTACAAAAATGGACCTGCTGATGCGATTAAAGGGATTAAAGGTACGCTAACAAAAACGCCAGGATTTATTGAAATGAAATTCTTGCCTAAGCAAATAATCCCGATGGGAGAAAAAAATATTGAAATTGTAAGTGGCGGAAACTCCGTGTCGGGTAATAAATGGAGTTTGGTAAGCTTTGTAGGACAGCCTAAAAACTTCGTTAATAAACAGGGTAAAAGCTTATTTGCAGCTGGTGGGGATTTAATAGATTTTCAAGTAAATGGCGCTATTAAAAATACGAAAGGAGGAAAAGGACTGCAACTTGACGGAATTAATACGCCGTTTGGAGACCTTGATATCACTTTCGATTTTGACAAGGCATCATTCAGTGGCACATTAAATTTAGTAAATGCTAATTTGCCAATTGGTCCGGTAACTATTAACGATGCAAATATTAATTTACAAATCGATAAGAATGGTTTCTTGATAGTAGGTATTGTAACAGATGCATCTGTAACAGCATTGCCAAGTTGTATTGCGGGAGGTTTTAAAAGCGGTATTGCATTAGGTTATTATCCAGTGCCGTTCCCAAGTTATTTATCTCAAAAACTATTAGGTGTTACACTTAACAGCCAATTGCCATCTGCGCTTAACAATGGTTTAAAAGGTTTTTATGTTAACGTAATGAAATCCCTTGACAAAAACGCTTTGCCTAAATTGCCTGGCCCAAGCTTGAATGACATACCTTTAGTAGGCTCATTTGTACCTGTGTTTGATTTTTCTGCAGGAGTTGATGTTGGTTTTGTACTGGATTTAGATGGTTCAAAAACTGTAAGTATCGGTGGTATGGCTTTCGCCAATGCGTCATGTTTATACGACTTAGAATTATGTACAATTGGCTTATCCGGTGGTGCAACTGGAAACATTTTATTAACATATGACAACAGTGGTTTAGGAGGTACTTTATCGTTCGGTATTGAAGCCAATATACATTTCTGCCTAGGTCAAGTAGGTGTAAAGCCTAAGTTAGTTCTTAAAAAAGATGGTAGCGGATTCAGTTTTAAACCATCTCTTAATTAAAATTACAACTATGAAATATTTAATTGCAGTTTTCTTTCTTCTAGTTTCAACCTCAATCTTTGCGCAACAAAATGCTGTCGTAACCAATCAAAAATTGGCTGCAGTTTATGAAGGAGGTGATATTATTTTGAGTTACAATCCAATAAAGATTGTTGGTTTAGATACCATAAATATCAATCTGTACAGAAAAGGAAATGATGGCGAGAAATTAATTAGAGCAAATAAAAAGATTGCAACTAATAAGATATTCAAATTTGCCGACACGACTTTAAGAAACCAACCTGGCGTGTACCAATATATAGTAAAAGCTAAAAGAGATACAACAACTATAGAAACGGAAAGTACATGGGCTTATGCTTTTGCTCCAGATGTAAGACCAATTGCTACAGTTTTTAAAGCAGTGAATGCAAAAAACACAAATAACATTATTCTATCTTGGAAAATTACAGATAGCTATTGGATGAAGAATATTGAGCTTTTACGCAGCCGTTCAATGGATGGTAAGTATGACTTAATTTCAGATATCAACCCTCAAGATACCTTATATATTGATAAAGTTAATGATGCTAATGAACCATTCTTTTACCGATTGGATATGAAGGGGTTTAATAGCGAGGTAGTTTATTCCTCTGCGTCAATAGTCGTTATACCTCAGTTTCCGATTTTGCCCCAGAAAGTCGGACCTATAAAGGCTGAGCAAAAAAATAAATCTATTGTTTTGACTTGGAATAATGACAATCCTACTGCAAGAGGGTTTTATGTAAAGAAAAGGATAGGAAACTCAGCCGAATTTGAAACATCATCGCCATTAATCTTCAAAAACAAACTTGGCCAATATCTTTGGAAAGATACGCTGAGTTCTTTAAAACCTAGAGAAATGTATCAATATGTTGTAGTAGCAGAAAGTAATTCATTTGATGTAAGCAAACATTCTGATACGGCAACTATAACTTATAATTATGGCAATACTACAATTGCACCACCTACAGATTTACGAATAATAACTGCAAATGATACTACCCACAATTTAGTTTGGACCATTGATAGCCTACGTCAACAAGAAATTTCAGGCTATCAGGTTTACTTAAAAAGGAAAGGGGAAACCATATTTAAACCCTTAAAAAACGGCAATACTAATAATAGCATTAACTATGTAATTGTCTATAACTTAAAGGATGGAGATTCATTTCAAGTTAAATCTATCGGTATCAATAAAGAAAGTATTCCAAGCATAGCATTTACCTACAAAAACCCTTTCGAACTTAATTTTGGTCCAAGATATTTAAAAGCTGCGGTATATGATAATGTATTAAATGTCAAATGGCTAAAAAGCGAACCTTTGAAAGTAAGAGCTTATAAATTATACAAATGGAATGGAAAGGCTTTTATTTTAGTAGAAACCGTAACTCCGGATAAAGATACTGTATCAACTAGAAGTTATTTAGCTGGGCAATTAAATATCTATAAATTAAGAACGGTAAATATGGATGGTGTAGAAAGTTCTGGTAGTGAAGTGTTGCAAGTTAATTAATCAACAAGTTTAAAAACAACATCTGTTTGATAGCTCGTTATTATCGGTCTTCCATTTTTCATTCCAGGAATCCATTTTCTACTATGCTTTAAAATTTCTAGAACCGTTTCATCACAACCGTAACCAAGGCCATTTATAATCTTGGGAAAAAGAAGCGTCCCGTCTTTTGCGATGGTAAATTCTACCGTTACAGTTCCTTCTATATTATGATTGATGGCGTTTAAAGGATATTTTAAATTTTGATAAATGTATTCCTTAAACTTCTTTTCACCACCAGGATATTCTGGATTTTTTGAAATATTACAGCACCCAATATTATCGAGTGAGGTTAACTTAAATTCTGTTGGTTTTTTTTTAGAAGTTCTACTAGCAGAAACGACTACTCCCTCTTTATTAAAATTCTCTACACTTGGCCAAATCGTAATATTTAAAAATCTACTTCCATGGTTCACAAAAACATGCTCATTGTTCAATGCGAAGAAGGTTAGAGTATCTGTAGGTTTAATCCCAACTAATTTAAAGTTTCCGAGACTGTCAGTTGTAGCTCCAACTTTTAGTTGTAAGTATTGATTGTGCTGAGATTTTGTTTCGATGTAAACATTTGCAAGCTTGCCGCCATCGCCAGCTATTAATCTTCCGCTAACATTTATAGTGTCTAATTTAAGCTTAACTATTTTTTGCTGTGCAGATACGTGGTTCCATATCACAAAGTTCAGCAGTAGAAGTAAAATTATTTTCATAAAATGATGATGGGGAATAGCAACATATTCCACAACTACCCCAACAACTCTTTCGCATTCTGCAAAGCTGATGCACCAGGATTTTTACCACTTAACATTTCTGCGATGGCACTAACTCTTTCGTCTGGCGATAACTTTTTAATGCCCGTTGTAGTTTTGTTATTGCCTTCGTTTTTGTAAACAAAATAATGAGAACTACCTTTTGCCGCAATTTGAGGTAAGTGTGTTATTGATAAAATCTGCATGTCACTCCCTAAATCTGCAATTACATTTCCAACTTTTAAGGCGGTTTCTCCAGAAATACCTGTATCAATCTCATCAAATATTAAAGTCGGTAAGGAAGTATGTTTGGCTAATAAGGATTTAATAGCCAACATTAAGCGAGATAATTCTCCGCCAGATGCGACTTTATTAACTGGAGCAGGTGTTTGTCCTGCATTGGCCGAAAACAATAATTGGACCTCATCCAAGCCATCTTTGTTCAACTCTGTTAAAGGCTGGTGAGCAAAAACCAATTTTGCATTTGGCATTCCTACTTGTTGTAAAGTTTTGCCTGTTGCAGCTTCAACCACTTTAATTGCTTTTTTACGATTTTCGCTTAATTCTTGAGCTTGTTTCGTCAACTCGTTCTTAAGCAATTCGATTTCTTTTTTCAAAGTCTCAATTTGTTCATCAGACGAAAGTAATTGACTTAAACTATCTTCCAGTTTCTGCTGAACGGCAAGTAGTTCTGTATTGTTGGCAACACGGTGTTTTTGTTGCAGTGTATATAAAACATCCAGCCGTTGCTGAATAATTGACAACCTTTCTGCACTATGCAAAGTGTTACTTTCAAGTACTGAAGTTTCATCTGCAATGTCCTTTATTTCTATTATGGTAGAACGTAGGCGCTCATGTAACACATTAATTTCAGGGTCAAACTTTTCAATATTCTGTAATTGTAATGAAGCTTCCTTTAGAATACTAGTCGCAGAAATTTCATTTTCGGTAAGTAGGGAAGCGGCTGTCAACAAATTTCTCTTGATACTTTCTGCGTAAGTGAGTTTTTCTAACTCTGATTCCAATTCCTCTTGTTCGCCTTCTTTCAAAGCGGCTTGTTCTAGTTCGTTAAACAAAAACTGTTCGTAATCTTGCTTGCTGCGGGCTTCATCAGCTTTGTCAATTAACTCCTTTAATTGCTGATTATCCTGCTTTAGTTTTTTAAAACCAGTTCTATATTGCGTTAAAAGAGGAGTATGGTTTGCTAAAGCATCAATAATGAGTAATTGAAAATCGCTATCATTAATTTCTTGCGTTGCGTGTTGAGAGTGGATATCAATTAACTTTTCACCAACTTGTTTTAAGATGGCTAAGTTTACTGGAGTGTCATTAATGAAAGCCCTTGATTTTCCATCCATCGAAATCTCCCGACGTAAAATGCTTTCCTTAAAAAAATCTAAATCATTGCCTTCAAAAACGGACTTTAGCTTTTCATCCGCTAGGAAAAACACACCCTCTATAACGCACTTTTTATCTTGGTTAAAAAAGTATTTACTTTCTGCTCGTTGACCTAAAATCAGCGACAATGCACCTAGAATGATAGATTTTCCAGCTCCAGTTTCACCAGTAATGATATTTAGTCCCTTGTCAAATTCAATGTCAAGGCTGTCAATTAAAGCGTAGTTGCGTATAGAAAGTTTTTGTAGCATATCGTGATGCTAAATTAAACATTAACCTCGTAGGTTTTTAAAACCTACGAGGTTTTTTATAAAAAAAAGACAAGAAATTAATCTTGCCCTTTTCATCGTATCATTTGTTTGGTGTGGTTAATTCTGTAGCGGAACAGCTTTAAATTCAACTCCTTTCTGGAGTTTTAAAGTTTTTAGCGGAACTGCCTCAAAGTTTAGGTTTTTGATTGTTTCAAGTTTTAAACTTGGATCTGCCAGTAAAACATCGCTAACATTCAGATTTAATTTAGTTATAGTAGCAAGGTTCGCATTTAATGGTAAAAGTGCTTTTTGAACATCTAAATTGCTATCAAATAATAAGAATGCTTTATCACTTTTAATTCCCTCGGCTTTTTTTAATTCTTCAACCTCGCTATCATATTTTTTTCTTAATTCCTTATATTCTGGCGAATCATAAAGCTTTTTCATATCCTCCATTTTCTGTTTCCACTCTGGTGAACTGAATTTTTTATTCATCTCTTCAGCATTTTTTTGAATATCAGCCATTTTAGATTTCCATTCTGGAGAGTTAAATTTCTTCTGAATCTCCTCCGCATTTTTCTGAATCTTCGCCATGTTCTCTTTCCACTCTTGTGACTCGAATTTTTTGGCCATTGCTAAGCTCTGCTCTTGAATCTTCGCCATTTTGTCTTTCCATTCTGGTGAGTTAAACTTCTTTTCCAACTCTTTAGAATTAAGCTCAACCTTCGCCATCTTGTCTTTCCATTCTGGTGAGTTAAACTTCTTTTCCAACTCTTTAGAATTAAGCTCAATCTTCGCCATTTTGTCTTTCCATTCTGGAGAGTTAAATTTCTTTTCAAGCTCTTTAGAATTAAACTCTATTTTAGCCATCTTCTCTTTCCATTCAGGAGAGTTGAATTTCTTTTCAAGCTCTTTAGAATTGAATTCTATTTTAGCCATTTTTTCTTTCCATTCTGGCGAATTAAATTTTTTCTTTAATGCAGCCAACTTGTTTTTTACGCTATCAGGTAAGTCATCGATAGACGTATATATTACTTCTTTGCCATCATCATTCCTTATGATAGCCTTAAATTGTTTCTTCTTCTTTTTAGTCGTATCGGTGTCTGCCTTAGCATATACTTGCTCTATTATCGCTTTAGTTTCAGCGGCAGATGGTTTCAACAAGGTTAAAGTCGGCGCTTTTTTCGCTTTAGTCGCCTCTTCTTTTGTAGGATTAATCCACGCTAGTGAAGCCACGGTGGCAATGGTTAAGGTTAAGATAAAAAACTGCTGTTTAGCATTGATATAATTCGTTTTCATGTCTGTGATTCTTTTAATACGTTGGTACAAATGTTGATTGGTTCCCGTTGCCGCTAACGACAAAGCAGGGGTTTGTTTGTCTTTTAATAATTCTAATTTTAAAAGAGCGTGTGCATAGGTTAACGGTGTGCCTGTGAAATTAACCACCAAGTCATCGCAAGCATGTTCTCTTTCTATGTGTATGAATTTGGTGGTGAGCCATACAAATGGATTGAAAAACAACAACGTTTCTATACACGTTTTAACAAGGTTGATTAAGTAATCATTACGACGAATGTGTGATAATTCGTGTATCAAAATCGCTTCAACTTGTTTGGTATCCAATTGTGTAGCTAATACAACTGGAAATAATACAACAGGCTTAAAATAACCAACTACCAAAGGCACGTTAACTTTAGCAGAAAGATAAAATTTAACCGTTTTATTAATTTTTAATTGAGAGAGTGTTAATTCGAAAATAGCCTTCCACTCTGCAGGTACAGCTAATATACTTGCTTGTTTAAGCTGTTTAAGTTTTTGATAGCCTGATAATAATACTATTAGTTGAAAGCTAATTCCTATGAGGTACACGAATACTATTACAGGAAAATAAGCTTCGGTTTTGATGTTGAAACTTCCACTTAAGTGAGTTAAATCTTGAAAAGCAATTTGGTTAACGACTATGTTTTTAATTGGTGCACCTTCAATTGGTAGTTCAAACAACGACATAAACGTTACGCAAAAACTAATTAACATTAAAACTAAAGAACCAAAAGCAAAGTTGTGTTTTACTCTTGCATTAGTTTTGGGCCAAGCCATTAAGGCGATAAATAAAATGGCATAAATAATTGCCCCTTGCCATAACGAATGAAGGATGCTCCATCCAATAGCTTTAACCAAGTTGTTTACAATAGCTTCCATTGATTATTTGTTTTCAAGTTTATCTAAATATTCCTTAATTAAATCTATCTCTTCTTTGCTCGCCGTTTTATTTCCTAAAGCCTGCATAACTAATCTTGCTGCAGAACCATTAAATACATTATCTATCATTTTATTAACCAATTGTTGTTGCGTTTTTTCTTGGTTAACTATCGCTCTATAGATATGTGTTTTTGAACTTGTGTCTCTGTCTACTAATCCTTTCTCATGCATAATTTGCATCAGTTTTAAACTAGTAGTATAACCCGCATCTTTTTTATTTAAAGCCTCATGCACTTCACGAACTGTACAGTTTCCTTTTTTCCAAAGTACCTGTAAAATTTCCATTTCGCCTTCTGTTGGTTTGATGTTTGTATTGCTCATTTTGTTACACTACGAATTTTTTCGTATTCAAATGTACGAATGTATTCGTATAATCAAAATTATTTAACCAAAATTTAACAAATATTTTTAGAAACAGGGTTGAGGTAGCATTAACGGGCCTTTTTTAGGCTCTCGTATTTGTTGATATTAGCTGGGTCTATATCGCTCAAGAAATTATAAGCTTTAATTCTGTCTTGCGGATTAACCATATTAGATAGCACATTGGTAATTTCTTCGGCCTTTGTGGCGAAGTAAACATTAGGAAATATGGAACCTAATTTTTGTCTATCTAGCTGTTGTAACGATGGTAAAAATGATAGAATGTTACTAGCGCCATTACCAACATTTTCTTGCAGTTTATCTAAACCGTTAAAGTGATAATCGTAGATAAACACTCTTAAGTCCTTAAAAGTATTGTCTAATAAATTCTGATTTAACCAGTAACGATTACGCAAACCATCAAAAGCTTTCCATCCTTTATTGCCACCAGTTTGTGCAATATTTAAAACGTTTTGTGCTTTGTTATAAAATGATGAACCGCCTAGCTTACTAAAACTATCCTTATCTAAACCAATAATCGTATAGGCATAATATGCCAAAAGCGAACTTAAATTTCCAATAAAATTCTGATCAGAAAAGTCTAACGATTGCCCGTCGCTGTAACCAAAATCAAAATCTTTATCGCTAATATTTAATAAGGTACTGTTATACGAACTATTGTAAACTGGTCTGTTAGATTGTATCTGAGCTTCCGCAGTATAGCCAGAACTTCCGTCCCAGCTTGTAATGGTAATTACGAAATTACAGGTAATTCGCTCTTGTGGCGTATAACTTTCGCTAGTCCACTTGTTGTTATTTAAAAAATCTCTAATCGTATTTTGAAGTAACTCCAGGTTTTTCTTGTTAATGTTAGAGATGTTTGGAGCTAGTATCTGCACACGACTGCTTAATTCTTGGCCAGTTACAAATCCACAAACAAACATTAGAACAATAAAAACTAGTACTTTTCTCATTTGGTAATTAACTTTAATATTTCGTTACAAATATCTTTTGCCACTCCAACTTTAGATTTTGTATCGAAACTAACTTTATCTAAAGCTTTATTAAATATAGTTATTTTATTGGTTTCTGTTTTAAAACCAGCGCCTTTATCATTTAGTGAATTTAGCACAATCAAATCTAAGTTCTTCTTCGCTAATTTTTCTTGTGCATAGAACTCTTCATTTTCGGTTTCTAAAGCAAAGCCGATTAATAACTGGTTTTCCTTTTTTTGTTTTCCAAGCGTAGCTAAAATGTCTGTCGTCTTTTTAAGATTGATGCTAAAATCATCAGCTGCCTTTTTTATTTTCTGGCTAGCAACATCAATAGGGGTGTAGTCAGCCACTGCTGCACTCATGATGATAATATCGCTTTGTTCAGCGTGCAATGTGCAAGCTATGAGCATATCGTTAGCGCTAACAACATCAACTCTGTTTAAGTCTGCATTTGTTTTTTCGGCTGTTGGCCCAGCTACTAAAGTTACTTCAGCTCCTAAAGCCACCATTTCATTAGCTAACGCAAACCCCATTTTACCAGAAGAATGATTTCCAATAAAACGCACAGGGTCTATGGCCTCATAAGTTGGGCCAGCCGTTATTAAAACTTTTTTGTCTAATAAGGGAAGACTTTTTTTAATGTCAGTATTTAGGAAAGCCACAATTTCATCAGGTTCAGCCATCCTGCCTTCACCATATAAACCACTTGCCAATTCTCCACTATTTGGAGAGATAACCGTATTGCCAAAAGACTTTAATCGTTCAATATTTTCTTGAGTGCTTTCATGTTTCCACATATCTAGGTCCATTGCTGGCGCAAAATATACAGGGCATTTAGCAGACAAATAAACTGCAGCCAGTAAATTAGTTTCTGGTTCGAAATATTGTGTGTAAACAGGATTTTTAGAAAGGGTAGCCAGGGTTAGAGGTGTAATGAAATTACAAGCATCTGGCGTTAGAATAACCTTAACGTTTGCGCCAGCCTTGATAAGTGCTCTTACCAATAAGGCTGATTTATAGGCCGCAATACTGCCGCAAACGCCAAGGAGAATATTTTTATTGCTAATCATTTTACCTTTGTACAGTTACAAGGCGCAATTTAAGCAAAGGCTTCAACTATTTTTGCTCTTTCGAAGGATTTCTGTGATAAATTTTATCATTCAAAAATTCATCAATTGCAATTAAGCTAGGCTTAGGCATACGCTCATAATGCTTGCTAATTTCAATTTGTTCCCTGTTCTCAAAAATCTCTTCCAAATTATCATTAGACGATGCAAACTCGGCTAATTTACCGTGCAACTCTTCCTTCATGTTATTAGATATTTGATTAGCCCTTTTAGAAATAATCACTAACGACTCATAAATATTGTCAGTAGTTCTATCTAAATCATGTACATTTCTCGTTACCGTAGTATTTGGTATAGCGGGTTTTGGTGTATTCATTATTTTATTGGGGTTTTAATCTCTACTTTCTTATTTGTACTATCTTTTTGTTTTTTACCTTGACTTTCTAAGGCATTATATTTTGCAATTAAAGCTGCTTCTTCGGCTAGAACTTTTTTAGCATTTACTATTCCAGCTTCACTATCTTCCTTCAATTGTTGTGCTTCTTTTGCAAATTTGCTGTTAGGATAACCTTCTACAAACTCATTGTAATAACCAATTGCTTCAGCATAACGTTCTTCCTGTCTGTTAGCATAGCTATTTTTGGCATACATATATTGCGCTTTCACAATTAACAAGTTCATCTCTTCAGCAAACTTAATATCTGGAAATTCAGTTTGAGCTGTTTTCAAAGCAATTACGGCTGCTTTATAGTTCGAAATGTCATAAGCACCCATTGTGTAATACAACTTTGCATTCTCAAAAGCTTTCGTCTCTAACTTATTTCTAAGGTCAGAAATGTACTGAGCAGCCTGTGTAGCTCTATCACTCTTAGGGTATAAGTTGATAAACAACTGTAAGGCATCAATAGCTTTATAGGTATTCTCTTGGTCTAACGACGATTTGGGAGAATCTAAATAATAGCAATAAGCACCCATATACCTACATTCTTCAGCATTTTTACTTGCTGGATAGGTTTCTGCAAATTCTTTAAACTTGTAACGTGCTGTTGTATAATCTTTTAATCGATATAAAGTAAAAGCGTAATAGTAATTTAAATCCTCAGCCTCTGCAGTTCCTCTATATTTTTGTGCCAAGCCTTCAAACAAAATTAAAGCCTTCGAATAATCTTTCTTGTTGTATAATCTAATACCTTCTTGGTATTTTTTGGCAACATCATTACTTAGGCGCAATTTCTCAAACTTGCTTTTACAGCCAGCTGTGCCCAATAAAATGATGGTAAAACTTAAAATAAGTAAGTGTTTAATTTTAAACATTGTGCAAAGATAAGGTAATAATACGATAACGTCAATTAAAAATAATTACCGCTAAGCTAAATAAAGCCTTTCAAGCCGTCAAACACTTAACAATTTTTAACATACGAGGCTCAAAGAAGAAAATCTGGACCATCTTTGGCAGTTGTTCTTTAATATGGCTAGAGCTAGTTCTATTCTTTTATTTTAAGTGCACAGACTTTAATATTTAGAATAATCTCTAACATATATATATACCATATTGGCCCACATCATTACACCCTTGTTTTTTCGACTATCGTAGTTCAATAAGTAAATTAACTATTCAACTTATTGTTTTAGTGCTTCTTGTTCTGTTTAATGGCCTTTGATAAAATGAAGGTGCAAATACAACTATTAATGAATGATCTCTATTTCGCTGCGACCCACAAGCTGCCCTTCTTAGTTACTATATATATAATAGAGCTGTAGATGCCCACTTAGCATAAATAGTAAGACCAAACACATATTCACATTTATATATTACACATCTTAATTTTTTATATGATTAATATAAATACTAGAAAAACAATGTTAGTATATATAATAAAGTGTAGTCCCGTTCTTTGCTCCAAGCCCTTTACTCGTTCCTCGTTTCAGGGGCTTTCGTTTCGCTCGTGTTTATAAAACAAAAAATAGTGCCATTAACCCAATAAAGCTACCATTCAAAGTCTGCAAACCTTGCATATTAAACTTTTCTTGGTGTAAATCATACACTTAGCAACTTAATGCAAAATGAAACCTCTTATCTGTTTGCAATTGTGTCGATGTTTGCTACCTTTGCATCCCGCTTCGGAGGAGGCGTTTGTGTTACTGAAATGGTGCTGGGGATGTTGAAAGAGGGGATTTGAAAGTATTTGCGCTGTAAACAAGCCACTTACGGGAAACTGAAAAAAACTTCACAAAAATTTTTGGAAAGCGAAAAATCTTCCTACCTTTGCAACCCGCTACGGAGGTAACGACGGAAGGATGGAGGAGAGGGATTGAGATGAAGGTTGATTTGAAATGACGGAAACAAAACAGCAAACAAGCGAGACGAAAGAAAGTTTCAAAAAAGATAAAAAAAGTTTGCGGGTTTGAAAAAGTTTCCTACCTTTGCAGTCCCAAACGAAACGAAAGTTAACGAACGGAGTTCGGAAGACTAAGAAAAAGATTGAAACAATGAAAATGCCCAACGGATTACCGGAACATCAAAAGACAGGGAGTTAAGCAAAGCACGACATTGCAACATATATAAACCGCCGCGAGGTCAGGTTGAAAAGTTCATTAAAGAGATATCATTTATACAACGCAGCGAGGCAATCAGGTACGGTTTGAAAGTACATTGAACCGAGCTGTTTCTTAAGTCTGTAACTATCAGACAACATAACACAAATAATCAGGGGGATAGCCCGGAGAAATCCGGATTAACACCGCATGAAATCACAGAACGGCATCGTTCAATGATCAAACATTTATGGGATGGAGATGGGCATGCGTGTCATTAGTTAGTTGGCGGGGTAACGGCCCACCAAGACCGCGATGACTAGGGGATCTGAGAGGATGACCCCCCACACTGGTACTGAGACACGGACCAGACTCCTACGGGAGGCAGCAGTAAGGAATATTGGTCAATGGGCGAGAGCCTGAACCAGCCATGCCGCGTGCAGGAAGACGGCCCTCTGGGTTGTAAACTGCTTTTACTCGGGAATAAACCTATCCACGTGTGGATAGCTGAATGTACCGAGGGAATAAGGATCGGCTAACTCCGTGCCAGCAGCCGCGGTAATACGGAGGATCCAAGCGTTATCCGGATTTATTGGGTTTAAAGGGTGCGTAGGCGGCCTGTTAAGTCAGGGGTGAAAGA
>SEDG01000166.1 GCA_004295885.1 Pedobacter sp.
GCTTATAACTATACCATTACTAAATATGTGCGTTTCAATGATCACCGTGGATGTGTAGCACAAGCATCTGATGAGGCGGTTTCAGGCAACTCGGAAGGTACAGTTACCTCTTTAAACCGTGGTTTATACCATGAACATTCAACTCAGGCATCTTTAAATGACATTGGCGATATCTGGAAAAGAATGTATGCATGTATTGCCATCAATAACAAAATGTTAGAAAAGTTACCTAGCATACCACCAGCACCAAACGCAACGGTTTTAATTTTTGATCCAAAAAGAGTAGAAGGAGAAATGCGCTTCCTTCGTGCAATGTCTTATTTCGAATTAACCAAAAGATTTGGAGGAGTACCAATCGTTGATAAGGTATATGGCGTGAACGACGACATCAATTTACCACGTTCATCATTTGAACAAGTAACTAACTTTATTTTAAGTGATTTAGAAATTGCTATTAACAAACTTGGCGAAGAGGGAACTTATAGCGCAGCAAATTATGGCCGGCCAACCGTTGGCGCTGCGCAAGCATTAAAAGCCCGAGTTTTACTATATGCAGCGAGCCCTTTAAATAATCCATCGGGTGATAAAGCTAAATGGAAAGCAGCAGCTGATGCAGCCTTGGTATTAATGAATGGTAGATATAGTCTACAAGCAACTTATGGCGATATATTGAACGTGCCTAGTTCACCAGAATATATCATGATCCGTATTAAAGGTAACACGCCGTTATCTGGAGAAATGATGCAGGATTTTTCTATGTCGCCAGGTTCTGGTGGTGCACAAGGGCAGATGAACCCAACACAAAACCATGTTGACATGTATGAGATGGCAAACGGGAGGGCAATTACTGATCCAACTTCGGGTTATGACCCAACAAAGCCTTATGTGGGAAGAGAGCCTAGATTTTATAATAACATTATTTACAACGATTTGCCGTGGCAGGGTGGTAAAATAGAAATGTGGTCAACAAATGGTGGCGCACCTTATGGAAAGGATTGGAATCCAGGTAATATCACTTACACAGCTACGCGTTATTATTGCAAAAAATACTGGCCAGAAGTTTATAGAACAGTTGGTGGTAGTACAACATTGTTAAATTATATCTATTTCCGCTATGCTGAAGTGTTATTAAACTACGCTGAAGCACAAAATGAGGCCGATTACAAAGTTGATGATGCTACCGTTTATAAAGCACTTGACGATATTCGTAAACGTGCTGGCATCCAATTGGGAGCAAATGGCCATTATGGATTAAAATCTGCAATGACTCAATCAGAGATGCGTGAGGCCATTAGACATGAACGTGCCATAGAACTAGCTTTTGAAGATCACCGTTGGTATGATATTATGCGTTGGAAAATTGGTGCAACAACTATTGGTGTGCCAATGAAAGGAATGGATGTGATTAAAAACACAAACGGAACCTTTACTTATACACCGATTGTTTTAGGTACTGGTTTTCAAAAAACATGGACCGAAAAGCAAAATCTCTATCCGGTTCCAAGAACAGAGATCTACAAAAGTAAAGGAGTACTTACCCAAAATCCTGGCTGGGAATAATTTAACTATTTAACGCAAGATTTTATTCAAATGAAATTATCAAAATCAAAATATATAGTATGCCTTCTGTTTTTATGGATGGCGGTACTGAATGTTTATGGGCAAACGCCTGATGAACAATTAACCATAAAGGGCAAGGTGATAGACCAAGAAAAAAAGCCCCTGCCTGGTGTTTCAATCTCCATACAGGAGGATAAGAAAAATAGATCAGTTAACACAGATGCTAATGGTAATTTTACCATAGAAACAAGTACAAGCGATGTGTTGGTTTTTAAAATGGTTGGTTTCGGTACCATATTTAAGCCAGCGGCTGAACTGAACAATACAGAGATTGTTTTAACCAAATCTTTGGTAGATGCTGGTGATGATGATTTAGTTTACATCCCCTTTGGTGTAAGAAAGAGAAGAGAAGTAACGGCTACCATTAGCACGATTTCTGCAACTAATTTGCCTCAAATACCATCATCTTCCTTAACGAATGTGTTTACAGGAAGGTTACCGGGACTGGCAATTTATCCAAGTGGTTCTCAACAACCTGGTTATGATGCTTCCAGTTTTTTAGTTCGTGGTCGTTCGTCTTATAATAGTAATCAAGAACCTTTGATTTTAGTAGATGGAATTGAGCGTAATTTCGCTGCCATGGATTTAGGGGAGATAGAAAGTGTAAGCGTGTTAAAAGATGCAGCAACTTTGGCTTGGTATGGTATGTATGGCGCTAATGGTGTAATTTATGTTAAAACCAGACGTGGAAGCGCCACCTCTACCAAGGTTACTTTTGATGCACAAGCAGGTTTGCAGGCACCTTTGCAAATAGCTCGTCCGCTAGATTCTTATACTTATGCAACTTTATATAATGAAGCTGCAATAAATAGTGGCGGAACAGCAGTTTATGGCCCAGCAGCATTGCAAGCTTATCAAGATGGTTCTGATCCATATAAATATCCAAACAACAATTTTGTAAAGGATTTTACTAAAAATGTGGCACCAACACAACGTTATGTAGCTACGGTAACAGGTGGTAATGCTTTCTTAAAATATTATACTTTACTAAGTGCTTACCAACAAGGCGGCTTTTATAAGGGCGGTCATAATGAAACTTATGATGCGAATACCAATTTTAACAGGTACAATTTGAGAACAAACCTTGATTTGCACGTTAGTAAAAATCTAGACGTGGCGTTAGACATTGGTGGAAGGATAACCAATTTAACTTTCCCAAATCAAGGAACGGCTGCTTTTCTAAATGCAGTTTATTCTACTCCTGCAAATGCTTTTCCTGTACTTAACCCAGATGGTTCTTACGGTGGAACATCAATTTTTCCTGCGAGTAATCCAAAAGCTATGTTAGAGGCAAGAGGAGCAAGTACAGATTTATTGCGTAACATGATTGCAACCATCAGTGCCAGACAGAAAATGGATGGCATTTTAAAAGGATTGGCTGCAGAGGTATTTTATGCCTATGATATCGCAGGCCTTTATCGGTCAGGGTTTACACAAAACTATGCAACTTTCGAGTCAAATGGTGCAGGTGGCTATTTGCCTGCTTATGGAACTGCAGCTAAAGTCGACTATCAGGGCAATTCATTTTCCGGAAATATTAAAAAGAGTGAATTTTGGGCTGGTTTAGATTACGGTAGAACTTTTGGCGATCATGATGTTAAATTTACTTCTAGAGTTTCGAGACAAATTTATTCAGTATTCGGTAACCTTGATACTAGACGTGAAGGAATTTCTAACCGTTTAACCTACGGTTTTAAACAACGCTATTTTGTTGATTTAACAGCTGGTTATTCTGGTTCAGAAAATTTTGCAGTAGGCAAACGTTTTGGGTTTTTTCCCGCAATGTCTGCTGGATGGATTGTTTCTGATGAAAACTTCATGAAAGGTACCAGCTCATTCCTTGATTTATTAAAGATCAGAGGCTCTTATGGTCTGGTTGGTAATGATGCAATTGGTAATGCCAGAAGATTTGCATTTAACGATTTCTTTTCAAGAAGCACTACTGGTTATACTTTTGGTACCGGTTTTACTGGACAGGGAGGTACAGCGCAATTGGCCTTAGGTAACCCTTACTTAACATGGGAAAAAGCTTACAAAACAAGTGTTGGTTTTGATGCTAAAATGCTCAAACAGTCATTGTCTATCAGTGCTGATTATTTCTATGAAATTAGAAAAGACTTAGCTACCGGTTCTCAGTTGCCAAGTACATTAGGCCAATCTTTAGTGTATGTAAATGAGGGCGAAGCTTCTTATAAAGGATTTGAAACTGGTATTAATTACAATAAAATAATAGGTGGGGTTAACTTAAATGTTTTCGGTAACTACACTTATCAGGTAAGTAAAATTTTAAAGGTTAACGAAGCAGCAAACTTACCTGCTTATCAAAAATCAGTTGGTCACCCAATCACAAGTGTAATCAGCCCTGCTGCAACAGCAAATTCTGGCGCTGGTTACATCAGTAGCATGTACAAATCCATGGGGCTTTTTCAGTCTCAGGCAGAAATAGATGCGGCTCCAAAGCAACTGTTGTCTAAAGACGTAAAACCAGGTGACATTAGATACGTGGATCAGAATGGCGATGGTATCATTAACGGTTTAGACGTTGTTAAAACAGATTACAATTTTGTGCCAAACCACGTTTTCGGATTGGGTGCTTCAATTGCCGTAAAAGGTATCGATTTAAACTTTTTATTTCAGGGAACAGTGGGTAGCTCAGTTACCATTAACCAATTGGTAAATGCGGGTAACACAAATAATGGTTTCTTAAATCAGTTTAGTGTGGATAGATGGACTCCAACAAATACATCGGCGCCATATCCAAGGTTATTAATCTCCGATCGTGGCAACAATACCGTAAATTCAGATTTCTGGATCCGCTCTAGTGATTATGTGAGATTAAAAAACATAGAACTAGGTTACTCGCTAAATGACAGGTTTGTAAAACGATTAAAATTATCGCAGCTGAGATTTTATGTAAGTGGTTTAAACCTGTTAACGTTTAGCAAATTAAACGATCTAAATATTGATCCTGAGTTGCCAGAATCTGGCTTTAACTCGTCATATCCGTACATGAAAATCTATTCATTCGGTGTTAACTTGAAATTTTAATTATGATGAAGATGAAAAAAAATATATGCTATATCTTCCTTGCAGTGATGTTGATCGCTCAAGGATGTGAAAAAGATAGCTTTCTTCAAGATGGGTCATTCAGTGGTGACAATAACGTTACCGAAGCTCAGCTTTGGGCCAACCCAGATTATGCTAGAAACTTTTTAAACAATATTTACTCAACGCTACAAGATCGATACAACTTGGATGGTGATGGAGGAATACTTGCGTCAGGTTCTGACGAAGCAGTAAACTCTAACTTAAATGGTGGAATAAACGTATTAAATAACGGAACTTGGGCCCCAGTAAGAACTTTTGATGATGTATATGCCAATATGTATGCAGGTATCCGTAAAGCAAATATGTTCATAGAAAAAGCACCAACAAGTCCATTCATTGTTTTAGATGAGTTGATACCGGCAAACGTTGCTGCAAACCAAACTTACGAGTTGCAGTTGGCCCGATTAGTAGGACAAGCTTACTTCTTAAAAGCATTCTTTGAATTTGAGTTATTAAAGCGTTATGGAAGTTTTGTTATTGTAAATAAAACCTTAACGGTTAATGATGAATTAGATGTGCCTCGTAATACATTTGAGGAATGCGTGGCGCAAATTGCTAAGGATTGTGAAGAGGCAATTACTAGATTGCCTTTATCTCCAACCGAATGGAATGGTACAAACAAAGGTAGGGCAGCAGGTACGGCAGCAATGGCTTTAAAAGCAAGATTGTTATTGTATGCGGCTAGTCCTCAATACAACCCAACTGGTGACATAACAAAGTGGCAAGCGGCAGCAGATGCAGCTAAACGAATAATGGATACTGGTAAACATAATTTATTTAATTCTTATCCAAATATTTGGTTATGGAATGTTACTGCCAATCAGTATAATGCCGAAACTATTTTTGCTACCTCTGCTAATGCTACGGTTGCTATTGAGCAAAACAACGCACCTATCAGTTACGATGCTGCCAATGGCCGCACCAATCCAACTCAGGAAATGGTTGATGCCTATGAAATGAAAACTACTGGTAAACCGATTACAGACGCTACTTCTGGTTATAGTGCAACTAATCCTTATACCAATAGAGATCCAAGATTTGGTTTTTCTGTATTGTTTAATACAGCATCGGTACAGCCAGTTGTAGCTTCAAATAGGTTTAAAAGTAAAGATGTAGAAACATTTGTAGGTG
>SEDG01000835.1 GCA_004295885.1 Pedobacter sp.
ATATGGGCACTATTTTTAGAAAATGATTTAATCTATCAAACCGACCCGCAAAAAATTCAGAATTATTTAAATGATGGTCCATTTACTACGGGAATTGGAGAGAAAGGTTATTCAGCTCCTAAATTAGGGGTATTCCTCGGCTGGCAAATTGTAAAAAAATACATGGAGACCAATCCAGATATTACGCTACAACAATTAATGGCCGACCAAGATGCTCAAAAAATATTGACCAAAGCAAAGTATAAACCTAAGGAGAGTGAGTAAGCGGTTTTCAGTTGGCAGTTTACGATTAACAGTTTGCAAGTAACAATGCAACAATATAGCCATCCAACAATATAACAATATAACAATCCAGCAATTTTACTAATGACACTAGAAAAACCAAAAAAGAAAATCGGCATCGTCTTATCTGGAGGTGGCATTAGAGGTATTGCTCATTTAGGTATATTAAAGGCGTTTACAAACCTAGGTATAGAGTTTAGTCACGTAAGCGGAACAAGCGCTGGTTCCATTGCAGGCTCATTTTATGCGGCAGGCATCGACCCTGAAGAAGGCTTGAATATCTTCATTAAAACTAGGTTATTAAGATTCATCCGCCCTGCATTAGGTTCATTAGGACTAATCAATATTGAAAATGTGAGAGATGTTTTAAAAGATTATTTCCCTCATGATAAAATTGAAGACCTTAAAATTCCTTTAACTATTTGCGCTACCAACTTTAGCGAAGGTACTTTAGCTTATTTCACCAAAGGCCCATTAATACAAGCAGTCTTAGCATCGAGTTGCATTCCAGGTATTTTTAAGCCGATTATGATAGATAATCACATGTATGTTGATGGTGGAATCTTAAATAACTTCCCAGTAGAACCATTACTTAACAATTGCGATTACATTATTGGTTCATCATGTAACCACCTTAAACCTGTAGAAAAAATTACCAAAATAGCTAGTTTGATGCAAAGAGCAGGCATTATGTCTATTAACCATGACATGGAGCGTAAAGCTAAATTTTGCAATTTAATGATAGAACCAAAAGGAATGGGAGAAATCAGTACATTCGATATGAAAAAAGCCGAAACTATCTATTGGTTAGCACACGAAGAAGCACTAAGAGCGATTAAAAACAGCGAGAGTTTTCAGGAAATTTTGAAGGGATAATTTTATCCGTCACCCTGAACTTGTTTCAGGGTCTAGCTTGTATG
>SEDG01000167.1 GCA_004295885.1 Pedobacter sp.
GTTCCAATTAAATCGCTTTTAAATATTTTTGCTTCTAAATAAGTGATTTTTAATACCTTTTCGGCCTGTTTGGTCAAAGGGATATTACCCAAATTAACGGTTACACTCGAAGTACCGCGAACGGCCTCTTCTATAGAACGGCGAAGTTTAGATGTATCAACCCCTAATGATTTTAAAATCTTAATGGCCATCCCATCACCTTCGCGAATAAGACCCAACAGCAAATGCTCTGCGCCTATATAATCGTGTCCTAATCTCAGGGCTTCTTCCCTGCTAAAAGAAATCACGTCTTTTACTTGTGGAGAAAATTTAGCTTCCATAATATGTGTGTTGTTGGGGATGTCACTAAACTATAAAAATGTTTTATAAGATTAGCTTCCCAACTTCTATAATTTATCAACAATTACGCCATTTCGGTGGATAAGGTTGTTGTTTTCCTTACTAATTAACAAAAATTAACATTACCAAAAAAGCGCCTCGCCTATTCTTTATTTACGTAATCAAATAGAAAATAGGTTTTTAACTTTCAATAAATCTAATTTACGCATCCTACACCATAATTTGTCGGTTTTATGTAAGGTTTTAGACGCCTGTAATTACTGACAAATTGCTAGAGAAATTGTTTTAGAAATAGCAGTTTTGACAGGCTGAAAAGTTGGGAGTTTGGAGTTGGGAGTTTGAAGTTACTAACCTAGACAATTTCAAATCTCATATCTAGCTTTTCACATCTTTTTTGAAAAGCCAATTAGTGCTCCTATCAAAGTCAGTCCCGCTCTGCACTACAATCTTTTTTATGGTTTATCTCAGTCATCCGATGAATATGGGAAGCATTGCTATATTCATTGGATGACTATCCTGGCAAAACAAAAAAAGGATTTTCGTTGCGATCGGGTTTAGAGGGATTGGGGAAGTGGGAGAAATAAAATCTAATAGCTTATTATACTCCTGATGTAATCCCAGTTATTCCAGATTGCAAATCACGAAGAGCATTAAAAGAAACTAAATTTCAGTTTGACGAGAACCACCCCACCTTTTAGGCAACCCTCCAATGGAGGGAAATGGTATAATTCCTAGCATTTTCATCTCACGTTTTCCATTTTCCATCGCTCAGCTTCCCTTTCAAAATCGCGGCAGCTTTAGTATAGCCTCCTTCCGCACCATCTACAAAATGGATATGGTCATCTTTCATATCTCTTACATAACAAGACATAATGGAAGCATTGCTAATATGAAAACCATATAAAATTTCTCCTGAAATTTCAAGGTCGTCTAAGATCTTGAATAACTTAATGCGTTGCGCATCATTACCACTAATTACTGTATTTATTTTGCCATCCATAACTAAGGTATCAGACATTTCTACCAAACGGTTAAGGTATCTTTTGCCGTGGGCAGTTAAAAAATAAAATTTGCCAATAGAGGTAGCCAACCAAGTTTGCAGTAATTCGAATATTTTAATTTTTCCAATTCTATTTCGCATTTCTGTTTTAATACGATTGAATGTTGAATTTAACCTTAGCTTTTCTATCGTAATAGGTTGTCTCTTTTTAACAACTCCATAAATCTCATCAATTGATTTTAACACCTTACTGAATGCTGTAGATTGTTTTTCTACATTTGGCGCAATAACCAATAAAGTTAAAATCTCACTGAGCTCTCCTGGAGAACCAATTTTATCCCACCTACATTGCATACCTTCTAAATCCAACTCCTCGGTTAAATCAATTTCTTGTTCAAGCTTGTAAGTTTCGCCTTTAATTATTTGCTCGGCATAACTAAGTCCATCGCCCAACACAACTGGTATAGAAAAAAACTCTGTCAAGCCAAACTTGCTTAATTTAATCTGGTGCCCTTGTTCATATATCGTTTGCACTGGCACACTTCCCACACGCAAGTCTAGCCCAAAGTTTTGCAAAACATTATCTTGGTAAGTCATTAGTTTCTTTATCGCCAACTCCACTAAAATTGAGGGAACAATAAATGTTGCCCCATCACCACCAAAGAAAAAAGGAATGGCTATTTTAGCCTTGAAAGCCAAGTTTAGTAAGGTTACAATACTCCCGGTTGCAATGTAATTAACCGTTTCACTAGAACCACCCAGCACAGCTGAAGTTGAACCTTTAATATCTGTAATGATGACGTGCCAGTCTTCTGGCACAGCTAAAAAAGCACTTTCCTTAAGCAACAAACCACTTAATGATTGCCGGTTGACTGGCATATTCCCATAAAAATTATGATTTGCTTTTAGCATTGTAGATTGATAGGATAGAGATTTTGAACTTCTATAAATGTACGGAATTGAACCTGTAAAAGACTAAAGGTAAAAGACGTTCTTTTTAACGCTTCTAATTATGCGCCAGGAATTGTAGCGGTATTTCCCGATTCTTCATCGGGAATACAGCGGAAAGCCCGCTCGAGCGCCCAAATGCAGTTGGCGATTACAGTTACGAGTTTCTATTCCCCAATCCTATTTCGAATCATACATCTTCTCCCGAGAAATCGAAGTTTCACTAGCTCAACATTTTCCATCTTCCCTCTTACATCTTCCATTTTTACAACTATCTTTGCACAAATACCGCAAGAGCCAATATTAGATGAAACAAAAACGGTTCGTGAAGTAGTTGAAGAAGGTGTGGCTGAAGTTACTGCCATCCTTAAAGAATACGAAGAAGTTAATGAAGCATTTGGGTTAGAAGAAAACTATTCTGATGCTGATAAAATGGATAAATTAATGGCTCGCCAAGGTGAGCTGCAAGATAAAATTGATGCGGTTAATGCTTGGGAATTAGATACTAAGCTGGAAAGAGCAATGGATGCATTACGTTGTCCAGAACCTGAAACTTTAATTGGTGTACTCTCTGGAGGTGAACGTCGTCGTGTGGCTATTTCTTAGATAATGTTGCAGGCTGGATTTTAGAATTAGACAGAGGTGAAGGTATTCCTTGGAAAGGAAATTACTCGACTTGGTTGGAGCAAAAAGCTAAACGTTTAGCACAGGAAGATAAAACAGAAGGCAAACGTCAAAAAGCGTTAGAACGTGAGTTAGAGTGGGTTCGCATGGCGCCACAAGCTCGTCACGCTAAATCTAAAGCTCGTTTAGCTAACTATGATAAACTGGCTTCAGAAGATGGAAAAGAGCGTGAAGACAAATTGGAATTATTTATTCCAGCTGGACCGCGTTTAGGAAATGTAGTTATTGAAGCTAACGGAGTTACGAAGGCTTACGGCGATAAGATATTATTCGAAAACCTTACTTTCTCTCTACCTCCTGCAGGCATCGTGGGTATTATCGGTCCGAATGGTGCGGGTAAAACAACGTTGTTCCGTTTAATTACCGGACAAGAAACGCCAGATAAAGGAACTTTTAGAGTTGGGGATACTGTTGCATTAGGTTATGTAGACCAAATGCACAATGATTTAGATGCGGATAAAACTGTTTACGAAAACATTACAGATGGTTTAGATAATATTCAATTGGGTAATAAAGCCGTAAACGGACGTGCTTACGTTTCTAAATTTAACTTTAATGGTGGCGACCAGCAGAAAAAAGTTGGTATTTTATCTGGAGGAGAAAGAAACCGTGTTCACTTGGCCATTACCTTGAAAAAGGGCGCAAACGTGTTGTTACTCGATGAGCCTACGAATGATATCGACGTAAACACTTTACGTGCTTTAGAGGAAGCTTTAGAAAACTTTGGTGGTTGTGCGGTAGTGATTAGTCACGATAGATGGTTCTTAGATAGAATTTGTACACATATTTTAGCATTTGAGGGTAACTCTGAAGTTTACTATTTTGAAGGCAATTATTCTGATTACGAGGAAAATCGTAAGAAAAGACTTGGAGATGTTACGCCCCACAGAATTAGGTACAAGAAAATAGTTTAATGTCTTAAACTTTCATTTACCTGTTTTGTCATTCCCGTGCCAACGGAAATCGAAATGAGGACAGATGGAGCGAATACTTAAGAAATAGTTCACTATAATTTAGGTTGATTAAACTTAGAAAAAAAGGCTCCATCTAGGAGCCTTTTCCTTTAAATTGAAATAAGTTTTGAACTAAATTAAACTGTATTGCATTTATGTTGTTATATATTTATTCTTACAATATTATATATTTGCCATTATGAAGAAAATACTTGTTGTTGATGATGATGATGATGTGCTAGAAACCATTCAATTGATTTTAGAAATTGGAGGCTATGACGTAGAGCCTTTAAATGATGCAGAATTAATTTTCGAACGCATCGATGACTTTAAACCTGACTTAATTTTATTGGATGTTGTGCTAGGTAAAATCGATGGCAGGATAGTTTGTAGTCAAATCAAATCTGATGACGACACCAAAAAAATCCCAATTTTGATGATGTCTGGCCTTTATGATTTGAAGGAGGTACAAGAAATGGAGTGTGCACCAGACGATTTTATGTCTAAGCCATTTAAAATGGATATCCTTTTAGAAAAAATTGAAAAACTGGTAAATAGAAAGGTTACGCCGAGGTACGACGTTAATTAAGTACGCCGTCATTTCGAGTGAGCGCAGCGACGAGAAATCTTTTAATTCATCCCCACTGTACATAATCGCAGTAGTAAAACAATTCCAAAATTTCTCCTATCGTCGAAATTACGATTTTCATTACGCTTTTTTCTCTTCTCTTGGTCCGCGTTTGTAGATAACCAAACCATTTAAGAAGTTCCTTAAAATTTGGTCACCGCACTTTTTAAAGTTAGGGTGTTCATCATTTCTAAATATATCACCTAATTCACTCTTAGTAACCGTAAAACCTACCAATTTGCAGATTTCTATAATCTGGTCGCTATTTAAGGATAATGCTACCCTTAATTTCTTCATTATATCGTTATTGCTCATATCTTAGTATTAAGTAGTGTGTATCACGTATCAAGAGAAATCCATTCGACAATTCGCTTTGGTCTTTTGGCTTTGGTCTTTCAACTCAACTACATTGCTGTCTCTATCTTAACCTTTTTATTTTTTACTTTTTCATTGGCCAAGGCCCTTAAAACTTGAGGAACTAATTTCCTTTTAATTGCTACATAAGAAGCTTGGTCTTTCACTTCAATTAAGCCAACATCATCTTTTTGTAAACCGCCTTTTTTTAACAACATCCCAACAATATCGATTTTATTGACTTTATCTTTCTTGCCAGCACTAATATATAAGGTTTGCCAAATACTGTCTTGAGGTAATTTATACGGACCTTTTAGCTTTTCTGTTTCAATGTCTTCTTTTAAGAAAGGATATTTTTCATCATCTGCTAAAATTAAATAAGCTGTGCCTTTTGCATTCATCCTAGCTGTACGTCCGTTTCTATGCAAAAAGGCATCTTCAGTATAAGGCAATTGATAATGGATAATGTACTCAACTTCAGGAATATCTAGACCTCTAGAAGCCAAATCAGTTGTGATTAAAATTTTAATACTTCCATTTCTGAACTTCAATAAAGCTCGCTCCCGTTCATCTTGTTCCATTCCGCCATGGAAAATATCGTGAGCTAAATCTTTATCTATTAGTAAGTCGCTAATTCTATCTACGGTTTCCCTGTGGTTGCAAAAAATTAAAGTAGTCTTGCTACCAATTTTACATATCAGCTCAAATAAAGTATCTAATTTATCTTCAGCAGTGGTTTGTACCTTTTTTAATTTTAAATCTGGAGCAGACTGTACATCTTTTAAAAAGTTGATTTCCTTGTGATTTTTCAAACCTGTAAAGGCTGGAATTTCTTCCATCGCAGTCGCGGAAGTTAAAATCCGTTGTTTTAAAGAATATAATGTTCCGATGATATGCGACATGTCCTCCGTGAAACCAAATTCTAGGGCTTTATCAAATTCATCCAATACCAAAGTAGTAATGAACGACTCGTCGAAATTTTTATGGCGTAGATGATAAGCAATTCTTCCTGGCGTTCCAATTAATACCGCGGGTGGTTGCTCTAAGTTATTGCGCTCAGTTTTTATCGGGTGACCACCATAACAGCAGTTCACTTTATAACCTGTTCCCATTTGTTTAAAAACTTGCTCAATCTGCAAGGCAAGCTCACGAGAGGGAACCAAAATTAGGCATTGTACCCCTTTGCTTTCTTTGTTGAGGTTATTTAAAACTGGAAGTAAAAACGCCAATGTCTTACCAGAGCCTGTTGGTGCTAAAACCAAAATATCGTTTCCTTTTTTTGTTGCAGAAATTGCTGCCTCTTGCATTTGGTTAAGCGCAGTAATTTTTAGGTTATCGAGTATTGGTTGAAGTATCATTCTGCAAAGGTAATTATATTTTCCAGTTGAATAAGTTCATTAGCTCATCTGTCCATTTGTAAAATAAAATATTAATGAATAATCCATTGCCTATTCCCTATTTCCCATTCCCATCTTAAATCTTCCGTCTTACATCCCTAACTGTATCTTGTTGATAACCAAATAAATGTTGACAAATAAACAACACTAAATTAACCATTATGTAATGCTAACCACTTAATTTTAAGAAACCTGATTACGGGTTGTTAACCTTAACACCAATAACGTATGACCTGGAAGAAATTTAGCGGCGAAGTTATTCACTCGTCAATCTTAGAAGAAGTAGAACAAGCAATTATTCGCGAAACCAAAAGCGGTTACAAACTAAAAGTGTGCATTGGCACCGACTCACAAGTTAAAGGTGCCTTAACAGACTTTGCAACTGTAATTGTTTTATTGAGAGAACACCATGGTGGTTTCATGTACATTGCACAAGACAAAACCGCTCAAAAAATGGGCATTAAAGAAAGAATGTTAGTTGAGGTTCAAAAATCTATAGAAACTGCTTATTCAATCTGCGATTTGCTAGACATTTATGATGTTGATTTAGAAGTTCACGCAGATATTAATACCAATCCAATGTTTAAGTCGAATAAAGCATTAAACGAAGCAATGGGTTATATCTTAAGTATGGGCTTTATTTTTAAGGCAAAACCAGAAGCATTTGCAAGTAGTACTTGCGCAGATAAAATGGTACACTAAAATTGAAGGTTAAGTTTACAGTAATAGGCGTGCTACTTTTAACTTTAGACTTTAGACTTATTTCCATTCTTTCTTAACCACCGTTTTTACTTTCGGAGGCGCAATTATTGGCGTTGTGCTAGCCATATGTAGCTTGAATTTAGCAGCAAGCTCTTTAGCATACTTTGCGGTCTGCACTTGATATTCTTTCCACTGTGCTGTGTTTAACTTCCCTGGCTCGTTTTCTAATGGAGTACCTATAGTTGTACTTGCTACAAAATTACCATAACGATCTCGTTGATAAGGAATGAAATTGAAATCTGTTAACCAAAAACGATACTTCCCATCCCTGACTTCAATCTGAAAATCAAATAGTACTTCTCCAGAAGGATGAGACATGACCAATAATGTCTTATTAATTATCATTTTGCCATTAGCCGTAAATGCTGTATCACCTTGTGCAGATTTAAACTTAAGCTCCTTATTTTGTTTTTTCAAGTAATTAATTGCCCTAATTTTAAGAGAGTCTTTTGGAACTTTTACATCTACTAACTCATAATAAATAAACTTTCCTCGTTCATCAACAGGTAGAACAGGCTCGGCTGGTTTTTGTGCCTTCGCCAAGGTGATTAAACTTAATAAAAAGATAAAACTCGATACAAACTTCATAGGATAAATATAAAAAAAACGTCCCGAAAAATTCGGGACGTTTAATAAGATTACGTTGTTATTATTAAAATGCGTAAACAGCAGCCAATGAAAATTGAGAAGCTGATTTTGTAGGAGTTAAGTTAGATTTAACAAATCCTTGCGTAAGATCTTTATCGTTATCAAAACGAACCTCAGGAATGAACGTTAAACCACCAGCCTTAATGTTTCCAGATAAAGTAATAGCACCTACACTTGCATCTGGGCCTCCAGAAACTCCTTTATAGTTGAAATATTCTGCTCTTAAACCTAAAGCAACAGCAGGAGTAAATGCATATTGAGGATACAAAGCTACACCAGTATAACCAAATTTGTCATCGCCAGCACTTAAATCAGCCGCGTTTAAACCTAATTTAAATTTATCAGTAATCTGATACGAAGTTGTTAAATCAACAATTGTACTATAGTTTCCGTAAGCATCTAATCCGTGTAAACCATTAATGTAAGCAGTCCATCCTTTTACTGGAGAAACCATTAATTGGCCACCAACGCTAGATACACCACGAGAAGCACTGTACTGATTCCATTCGTTAAATAAGCCTACCATTAAACTTACTTTATCTGAAAAAGCATAAGTTCCTTTGATACCTGCGTTTTGGAACGGACCAGCACCAAATAGATAAGAAGTAGAATAGTTAAAATTTCCAACTGGAGAAATCACTTCATATCCAACAAAAGTACCCATATAACCGGCAGCCATACTGAATTTATCAGAAAAAGCATAGTTAACATATAAGTTTTGGATATGGAAACTATTCTCTGTTTC
>SEDG01000836.1 GCA_004295885.1 Pedobacter sp.
GCTGCAGCAAAAAAGGCTAAAATAAGCTTTTTCATTTCAAATGTTTTTAATTTATACTTGGTTAGATGTTGCAGGCCATTTAGGGAGCTGGCTGCTCACATTATAAATATCAGGATGATCGTAATTTTTAAAGGCTCGCTAATATTCCTTTTGCGGGGCTGTTTTGTCCTCATCAAAAAATTTCATTGGCTAAAGAATTAGTTCCAGAGGCTATCATTTCTCAAAATTGGCACAAATAGATACTGAAAAAAGCACAAATTGACCCTTTTGAAAACACAGCAGTCCTTAGGTTTGTAATGGCTCCTTTTTTTGAATGAGCTAAATCAAGATAACCGCTAACCAATATTTACTTAGGCAATGAACAAGGTTTATAGCATCATATTCTTTATCACCATAAGTTTGAAACTTTACGCAGCTCCCGCATCGAGACTTGGGTCCGCTCAGATAGCAATTGATCAACCCACTATATCCTTAGGCAAAGGAGTGAATATCCCAAGCATCCAGAACATGAATGCTTCCCATTACAAGATCATCAAGGCTGCAGGTTTTAATCATGTGAGAATCCCCATACATCCATTCTCGCAGACAACAGGCACGGCAGAATTTCAGCTGAGGGAATCGTTTTTAGCTATGCTGGACACAGCGGTTAACAGGTCGCTTGCAAATGGTTTGATCCCAATTATCGATTTCCATGAGCATAATGCCATGCAAAAAGATCCTTTGGGTACAAAACCTATGTTTCTAGCAATTTGGGATCAAATCGCTATACATTATAAAGATTCCCCAAGCAGTGTCTTATTCGAGGTTGCCAATGAACCCAATATGAAGGCAGAAATCTGGAACGAAATTCTGAATGATGCCCATGCCATTATCAGGAAATCGAACCCCAATAGAACGCTATTGATTGGTACGATCAACGGAAATCAAATTAAATACCTTAAAGATCTGAAAATACCTAAAAACGATAAGAATGTAATCGTGACCATACACTATTACATGCCCATCAAATTCACGCATCAAGGTGCCCAGTGGTCGAAAAACTATAAGGACATCTCAGGCCTAACTTGGCCAACGGCAGAAAATGGGGAGCAGGAAATCATTGCAGATTTTAATGTTGCAGCGCAATGGTCAAAGGAAAACGGTATCGCCTTGCATCTTGGTGAATTTGGCACTTACAGTAAGTCAGCTATGGACTCTCGGG
>SEDG01000837.1 GCA_004295885.1 Pedobacter sp.
CGAAGCAGAATTTCTTTATCATTTAAAGCAACTCGCAAGTTAGTCCTTCCAGCAATGATTGTTCTAGCTTCTTCGACATTTTACATTTAAAAATTATACTTTGTTATTTTCAGAATTAAACCTCATAGCTCCTATTTTAAAGGCGCTTGAAACCGAAGGTTATACACAACCTACACCAATACAGGAGCAATCTATACCCTCTATTTTACAAAAACGCGATTTATTGGGTTGCGCACAAACTGGTACTGGTAAAACCGCAGCATTCGCTATACCGATGTTGCAATTGTTAGATAAACCACACTCAAACGTTAAAGGTCCGAAGCCAATTAGGGCTTTAATTTTAACGCCAACAAGAGAATTAGCCATCCAAATTGAAGAAAGTTTTAAGGCTTATGGCCGTAACTTATCTTTAAAACACTTGGTAATTTTTGGTGGTGTTGGGCAAAAAGCACAAACTGATGCCTTACATAGAGGTGTAGATATTTTGGTGGCAACTCCTGGTCGTTTATTAGATTTAATGAACCAAGGTTTTGTGAACTTACGTGATATCGAGATTTTTGTATTGGATGAGGCCGACCGTATGTTAGATATGGGTTTTATCCACGATGTGAAAAAAGTTATCGCAAAACTACCTGCAAAAAGACAGACCTTGTTTTTCTCGGCTACCATGCCAACTGAAATTCAAAAATTGTCTAGCACCATATTAACCAACCCTGTTAAAGTTGAGGTTACTCCAGTTTCTTCTACGGCAGAAAAAATTCAGCAAGCAGTTTATTTCGTTGAGAAAAACGATAAAAGAAGTTTGTTGGCTCACTTGTTAAAAGACAAGGCGATTGAAACCGTATTGGTATTTACACGTACCAAACATGGTGCTGATAAAGTGGTTAAGGATTTGATAAAAATCAATATTAAGGCTGAAGCTATCCACGGAAATAAATCTCAAAACGCCCGTCAGAGAGCATTAACAAACTTTAAAGCTCGTACTACTCGAGTTTTAGTAGCAACCGATATTGCTGCTCGTGGTATTGATGTGGATGAATTGGCCCACGTAATCAATTACGAATTGCCAAATATTCCTGAAACTTACGTACACAGAATTGGTAGAACCGGAAGAGCTGGTTTAAGCGGTATTGCTTACTCGTTTTGCGATGGCGAAGAGAAAGAATTTTTAGATGATATTGAGAAATTGATTGGCATAAA
>SEDG01000168.1 GCA_004295885.1 Pedobacter sp.
GTATTAAGGATATCTGTGCCGTTTAAGAATAATTCGCCCTTACCCTTTTGAATTTGTTTTTTCAAACCCATATCAACCGAAAATCTTGAACCAATTTTTCCTTGTGGGATTAAATCTGGTGCTAAATAAACAGCAGTTAGCTGAAATTGAGTGGATGGTTTAAACTTAAATGAACCATTGAATTTTACATTCCCAGAAGTTATATTTTCTTCAGGCATGCTATAAACAGTAGGAACAGGATAGCGATTGGTCACGCTAAATGCTTTAATTGTATTCTTATAAACTGCGCCACTGGTGTTAAAAGAGAACCAAGGTGCTAACTCTTGTTGTAAAACAACTTCTCCTCCGGTATTATAACTCTTGCCCGCATTTTGAAAGATATTGTACAAAATAGTATTTCCAGGAACTTGGGTAGCAATTCTGGTAATGGTAGCCTCAATCATTTTATGGTAAAACGAGCTGTAAACATTCCCATTTTTCCAGTTTAGTCTATAACCTAACTCTATGGTATTGGTAAATTGAGGTCGCAATGTCGGATTGCCAACTTTCAGTAATTCTGGTTCATCATATTTTGGAAAAATACGAATATCAACTTCGTTTGGCCTATCTACTCTTCTATTAAAGAATACAGATAATTTGTTTTTATCATCAATTTTATAGGCAAAACGTAAGTTTGGACCAGGAAAGAATTGCATATCTGTAGGTATGGTTCTTCTTCTCAGCTTAATTCCAGTCTCAATTCTACCTTGTTTTAAGGGTTTAATGTAGTCGAGGTTAAAATCTGCCACATGTTCATCAGATAATAAAGCAAAAGAATCTTGACCGGTAAACGTGGGCATGATATTGGTAAAGAAGTATTTTTCATCTTCTCTATGCCAAGTATAATTAAAACCAGCATTTAATAAATGTCCCGGTTGCTTAAACTTATGCTGATAAATGGCAGAACCTGTTACGGTGTATTTTACCTCATCCTCTAAAAATTGCCATAAACGCAAACGTTGAGAGGAATTTGAATCGAAGTAAGGAATATCGCCCCTATCTAATATCTTTTCTCTATTAAAATATCCAGAAAAAGTAAACGAATTTTGCTCATCAGGGTTATAGTCTACACCAGATTTTACAGTGGTAAAAGTAGTTGTTCTATTGCGTTTTACCTGTTGATTAATTACCGTCCCATCTGTATAAGTTCTGCTTGCAAATTCATTTCTATTTAAGGTTTGGGTATAAAGCCAATCACCCTGCAAAAATGTATTTAACTTATTTTTTCTATAGTTAAGCGAGAGCGATGGATTTAATTTTGGCGTTGCCTGAAATTGAGGCCTAATGGTGGGTAAGTTTTCTTTTCGCTCCCATAAAGCTCCTAAACCTGTGGTCAATCCAATTTTACCATTAAAACCTTCTTGTTTGTTCTTTTTGTAAATAATATTGATAATACCGGCATTACCGTTTGCATCATATTTTGCGGATGGATTATTAATGATTTCTATACGCTCAATCGCTGATGCTGGAATATTATCTAACCCCGTTTGGGTACCAAAACCTGTAATGGCATTTTGTTTACCATCAATTAAAACCGCTACCTTATCATTACCTTTAAGTTGAATTTTCCCGTCTTGAATGGTTACGCCAGGTAAGTTTTGCATGGCTTGTAAAACTGATCCGCCTACCTGACTTACATTATTAGCCAAATTGAAAGATTTTTTATCCATTTTATCAGATAAACCATCGGCATTTAGAGCTGTAACACTAACTTCATTTAACGTTTTGGCATCTGTATCCATAGCAACATTACCTAGGTCTAAAAAAGCATTTAAGTTACCCGTGGTGATGTCTTGCGATTTGCTCAAATAACCTATATAGGTAATTGAAATGGTGTAAGTGCCTACAGCAATATCAGTCAATTTAAAGCGACCTTCTTCATCTGTAATGGTACCCACTATAAATTTTTGATCACTTTTATTTTTAAGGACTACGTTGGCATAAGAAATTGGAGTTTTGCTTTTACCATCTATAACCAATCCAGAAATAGCTGTTTTAACGGTTTGCGCATTTACGCTAAACTTGCATAAGACTAAAATGAATAATAATTTGATAAACTTCATTGCTATTGATTAAAGCGAATTGTCGAATTGTAAATCTCTCTTTTTCTAAACTAAACCGAACTTACAACTGATCTCAATGTAACCAAACATTGATTGTTTCTTTGTAAATATGTACGGTTAAAAGTGTACTGCTTAATTTATGCATAGTTAATCAGTAATTCTGTTGGAATTTAGTAGTTGAATAAATCTTATCTTTAAATTATAAAATTAAGTCCATGTGGAAATTATACGCCGTCTTATCTGCATTTTTCGCCGCAGCAACAGCCATATTGGCTAAAATTGGTATTAAAGGAATTAATGGAAACTTAGCTACGGCCATTAGAACCGTTGTAATTTTATTTATTGCTTGGGGCATTATATTGGCAACTGGAGAAATAAGGGAACTGAAAACGTTAACAAAAAACAATTTAATATTTTTGGGCCTTTCTGGCTTAGCAACTGGTCTTTCATGGATATTTTATTTCAAGGCTTTAGAAACGGGTAACGTTTCTAAAGTTGCACCAATAGACAAATTAAGTGTAGCCATTGCAGTTGGCTTAGCGTTCCTCATATTAAAAGAACCGATTGATTTAAAAACTGGACTAGGCGCATTATTAATCGTATCAGGAAGTATTGTAATGATTTTATAAATCCTCATCAATTTTACTACAGATTTATATTGTTAATTTACATTATGAAACTCCTGCTCATAGAAGACGAACAATCACTGAGGGAAAGCATAGTATCCTATTTTAAAGAGGAAGGAAATATCTGTGAAATTGCCATAGATTATCAGTCTGCCTTAGAAAAAATAAATCTTTACCAATACGATTGTATATTACTGGATTTAACCCTTCCAGGTGGCGATGGTTTACAAATTCTTAGCGAAATAAAAAGAGCAAATAGAAAAGAAGGAATATTAATTATCTCTGCCAGGCATTCGCTTGATGATAAATTAAATGGCTTAGACTTAGGTGCCGATGATTATTTAGTTAAACCATTTCATTTATCTGAGCTTAAGGCAAGGGTCATGGCAATTGTAAGAAGAAAAAGTTTTAGTGGTAGCAATAGTTTAATTTTTAACGAGATACAAATTGATATCATGGCAATGGAAGTTAAGGTAAATGATAAAATAGTTACCTTAACTAAAAAAGAATATGATTTATTAATCTATTTCCTCTCTAATAAGGGCAAGGTGATTACTAAAAATGCCATTGCCGAGCATTTATGGGGAGATGAAATTGATTTATCGGATGATTTTGATTTCATTTATACCCACATTAAAAACCTCAGAAAAAAAATAGTTGAGGCTGGCGCAAAAGATTATATCAAATCTATGTACGGCGTGGGTTACAAACTAGAACAGGTATGAAATTAGCACAACGTTACAATAGAGCAAATCTACTTACTTCATTTATCATTCTTGTAATCACTGGTATAATTTACTATATCGTTATTCACTTTATATTAACCAATAAGTTAGATAAAGATTTGGTAATTGAGGAGAAGGAAATTCAAGCGTATGTTCAAAATTACAGCAAATTACCCTCTCCAGGAGACTTTCTGCATCAAAAAGTTACCTATTTAAAGCTTGGTGGTAAAACAGTAAATAGAAATTTCATTTACAATGATTATTATGATGAGAAAGAAAAACAAACAGAACCTGGTAGAACTTTAATAACAAGTGTAATACTTAACGGAGAAAATTATCAAGTTAACATTACTAAATCTAGGGTAGAATCTGATGATTTAGTCCGTTTGATTTTCTTTATCACCCTTGCAGTTACAGTCTTGCTATTAATCTCATTATTGCTGATTAATAGGTTTTTATTAAAAAGCATTTGGCGTCCATTTTATGCCACATTAAGTATGATGAAGGCTTTTAACTTGACTGCTAAAGCTGAGATTAAAGCTCAACATACAAATGTGGATGAATTTAATGAGCTAAATATGGCCGTAAGCAGTATGGCCGAAAGTGTAAAAAAAGATTATAGGGAGCTGAAGACTTTTACAGATAACGCATCTCATGAAATGATGACACCTTTAGCGGTAATTAATTCGAAACTAGATCTTTTGTTACAAGGCGAAGCTTTAAACACCCAACAAGGCGAACTGATTGATGAAATTTATAATGCTGTTGGTAGGCTTGGCCGGCTAAACCATTCACTCTTGTTATTGGCAAAAATTGAAAATAAACTCATCCCTGATCAAGAAACATTTAACTTGAAGGATTTGGTGTTAGAGAAAATCAAGCTATTTCAGGAACTGTTACAGGGAAAACAAATTAAGCTCATACAAAACTTAACAGATAAAGAAATAATGATGAGTAAGTATCTCGCTGATATTTTACTTAATAATTTGTTAAGCAACGCCATACGGCACAATTACAATAATGGCTCCATTACAATAGAAATAAATAAGGAAGAATTAATCATCAGTAACACAAGTAACGAAGCTGTATTGGATCATGGCCAAGCTTTTGAAAGATTTTATAAGGCACCCTCATCAGAAGGAATGGGTTTGGGCTTAGCTATTGTTAAACAAATAGCTACTCTTCATCAGTTTAAGATTGCCTATTCACATCAACAAGATTTACATATTTTTCGCTTAACTTTTTAGTACTACAGAATCTCTTCAAGGTTTGGATTTAGTTTAGCTGCAAATCTTTACCATGAAACACATATTCCTTCTTTTTTTCCTATTTGCTATAAAATTACAAGCACAAGAAGTAGATACAAACCTGGTTGGACATAAAAATGGGTTTAAAACCTTAACTGAGCATAATCTTTCAGACCCGAAGAAATTTCAATCTTATATTATTCCAACCATATTTGTGAGTTACGGACTAATCTCACTCGATAACAATGCAATAAGGGATTTAGATTTGAGTACCAAGGCAGAGCTGAGTGAAGACCATCCTAAATTTGCCGCACATATAGATGATTATATAGAATTTGTGCCGCTATTTGCCATGTATGGCCTTGACATAGCAGGAATCAAAGCCAAAAACTCAGTTACAGATCAAACCGCAATGGTTTTAATGACTACAGGTATTACAACAGCTATAATTACCACATTAAAACATCAGACTCATCGATTAAGACCTGATGGTTCTAGCTATAATTCTTTTCCCTCTGGGCATACGGCTACTGTCTTTGCAGCTGCCGAATTATTCAATCAAGAATTTAAAGGTCAATCGCCTTGGTATGGTTATGCTGGGTATACCATTGCAACCGCAACAGGTATTCTGAGAATGTACAATAACAAACATTGGTTAAGTGATGTGGTTGCTGGGGCAGGATTTGGGATGTTATCAACAAAACTAACTTATGTGCTTTACCCCTACGTTAAAAAACTATTTAACAGAAATGCACAGCACTTAAAAATTGCTCCTACCTATCAAAGTGATGTTATGGGCGTTACGTTAAGATATAAGCTTTAATTAATGTATTTTCTTTAATAACTTTCGTATATTAATAGCTTTAAGAATTTGCAATTTCTCCTTTCCGTATGCGGTGCAGTAAGTATGGGAGGTTAGCATATTTAAGTTCATTTGGTTCCATTCTTGGTCTTGATAAACAATGTGCAAAAATTCTTCCCACTCTAACCTCAATGCACTTTCAAATTTATTGTAATCTTGCCGAGCTAAATGATAAAAATCAGCATCGCAAATAACCATTTCCATCTTGTTTTTTGGTGCTTGAGGATAGGCTGTTGCAGCTATACAAGAAACAACACTATTTATAAACACAAGGTCTATTTTCAATTCTTTTAAAAATTGTTGTGCAATGATGATGCTAACTTCTTCATGTCCTTTGTATTTCTTGGTATAACCTACATCATGAAACCAGGCTGCTATCTGTACAACAATAAGTTCTTCTTCAGTCAAATCAGTATTTTTACCAATCTCCAATACAGCATCTACAACATAACGAGTGTGATTTTCATTATGGAAATATAGGTGTGGATCAAGCTCGTCTTTTAAGAGTTTTTTAACAAATTTTGCAACTATCTCAATTAATCCACTTTTATCCATAACCGTCATTTAAACAATGATAAACTACAAATCTGAAGAGATTTTGAAGTATTTTCGATTTAGCCGCAGCATCTTACGCCATTATCCCTTTGGTGCTTTACCTATGGCTTTTCCCTGCTAAATGGTTTGGCAAGCGATTCAATAAAATAGTACTGCTGCTTTATTTTTTTGTCATCATAGCTACACTCATCGCCAATGCTATTTCTGAGTTTATCTTTTGGGAGGAGTTTTCGGTACGTTTCAATTTCATCGCGGTTGATTATCTCGTTTACACCACAGAAGTAATTGGAAATATCCGTCAGTCTTACCCAATCAATACTATTCTTGCCATTTTATTTATTGTTTCGGCCTTGTTAACCTATGGTCTTAGAAATTTAATATGGCAAGCTACCACCACTCAAACCAAGTTTAAACAAAGAAGCAAACTAGCCATGGTAATTCTTTTAGCGCCATTAGCTACTTACTTTTTGGTAAACCATAAATGGAAAACACAAAGTGATAATCAGTATGTAAATGAATTATCTGGTAATGGGATGTATGATTTCGGCTTTGCGTTTTGGCATAATGAACTAGATTACGATACCTTTTATAAAACACTACCTGTAAAAGATGCGGTTAGCTTATTTAGAAAAACTTTTATTAAAGATTCGTTGCAGAAAACTGGTAGCTACAGTACAAGAAACATAGTAAGCACGGAGAAGCCAAATCAAATGAATGTGGTGCTAAT